>JBEKKG010000345.1:0-7674 GCA_050010835.1 Planctomycetota bacterium | reverse complement strand
CCCCAGAAATGGGTAATGGAATCGCCGATCAGCACGATTTCAGGATTTATGCTGTCTTTGACTTTGAGGACTTCCTTGTGCCGCGCCCACCAGTCATAGCAATCGTTCTCCAGCTTCGGCACCGGCGCCAGGGCATTGTTTTCCTGGCCCCAGACGCCTTGCGTGAAACTACACGCCAGGAAGGTCAACGCGATTGCTGCAACAGCCCATCTGACAATCAGCCTCATAAGGCCTCCTTACAGCATGTCCGTGCGGCTCCCCCTCTCCGAACCGCCCGGAGATGTGGCCAATATCTACTACTCCTGGAATCCCGAAACTTCGTCAAGAATCTATGAACGAGACGACGTCTTTCTGAAAATGATGGATTTCCGCCGCCGCGCGGAGGCCCGCACGGAACTCCGGCGGCTTTCAGTCCTGCCCTCCGGCGGGGCCTCATCGTGCATTTCCCAGAGCGGTTGTCCGTTCTCTGCGGTCAGCCAAGCCAAGAGATGTATTTGTTGTGTCCACATCGAGAATGAATCAAACATTGCTTTGCTCCTGCGATGACCTGCACTTGCATAAGCTCGCCCACACAACGTGCTCACTCGTGCAATCTGCGACTCTTGGGTCCCTTTACGCAACGACCATGCCATGAACAACAGGCATTAAGCATCAGGCATTGGGCTTTGCCTCCTCATGCGCCCCCTATGCCTAAAGCATGATACCTGAATTAAGAATCGGCAAATATCGGACTGAAGATAAGCGGAAATTGTAGCGCAGACTTCCAGTCTGCTGTATCGCGGGCTTCCAGCCCGCTGACCTTCTCTTGCATCTCGCACCGCCCCGAACTCGCGACGCCCTGCCGACTGGAAGTCGGCGATACGGCAGGCTGGAAGCCTGCGCTACAGCGGCACAGCTTGCGGAAACTGAGGAGCGCCGTATGCTCGCCGCCGTTGATCCAGTGTGCCTGTCCCCGCTGGGGTTCATTCACAGGAGAACTTATCCATGAAGACATGCCTTGCCGCTTTCGTGTTCGTGAGTGCAGCCAGTGTGGGGGCAGGCGAGTTCTCTTTCTCTAACGGCGGCCTGGAGCTCGTCTTCGACGACGCCACGGGCGCGCTCTTGCGCATCAGCTACAAAGGCGAAGCCATCGCCGTGGATGCGAAGGGCCGCTCGCCGGTTTCGTTCGGCGCCGGCCCGCAGGGCGAGGTAAAGTATCTGGAGAATCTCGGCCCGCGGCGCGTCACGGCACGCGCTCAGCCGGCTCCGGGAACGCTCGAACTGACAGTGCGCGCCGGCGACTATGAACTCATTGAGCGGTACAAGCTCCACACCGGCGTGGCGCGTGTGGATCGCTCGGTAACACTGGCCAATCGCGGCGCTGAGGCAGTGAAGCTGCGCGGTTTCACTTTTTACACCTACGGGCTGGCCGCCCCAAAGGACGGTTTCTACCGCTTTCCGCAGCAGTGGCCGCCCGCCGGCCATCCTTTTGCGAAAATGCAGCCGGGCCAGAAACACGGCCGCGGAGGTTCCATCGCGCCGGTCGTGGCACAGCTTTCCCCGTCGCGCTCGGTGCTGTGGCTCAGCTTCGCCACCGACCCGGCGTGGACCCACGTTCAGGAGGGCGAGGGCCAGTTCGACATGGCGCAAGGCCTGCAAGCGGAAGGCTTCCTGCGGCCCAACCAGCCGCAAGAGGTCGGCTTCGTCAGCATGCAGATTGTCGAAGCCGGTTATTGGGAAGCGCTGCCCGCGCTCTGGCAGTGGATGGACAGCGCCGGCCTGAAGGTGCCGGCGGACCGCCCGCAGTGGGTTGAAGAAGCGGTCCTTTACTGCTTCCATCCCGGCGGCACCATCGGCAGCAACTTCAAGGACCTGGGCGGCTTCAAGAACGCGACAGAGTACCTGCTGCCCACTATCTCGAAGCTGGGCGCCACGGCCATCTGGATCATGCCCATCGAGCAGAAGAGCCCGTATTGGCCTTTCGACTACTACAAATTCATGGACGGCCTGGGCACGGCGGAGGACTACAAAGCGCTGGTCAAGACTGCGCACGAGCTGGGTCTCCACGTCTGGCAGGACCTGGTGCCTCACGGCGGCAGCCCGCAAGCGGTGCACAACCAGGCGCACCCGGAGTTCATGTTGCATCGCGAGGACGGCTCGCATTTGAATTACTGGCTCAACGATTTTGCCTGGCCCGAATGGCAGAAATACATCGCCGGCGTGGCCGCGCATTATGCCAAAGAGTACGGCGTGGACGGCTATCGCGTGGACGCTTGCGGCGGCAGCAAAGAGCCGAACTGGAACCCCGACATTCCCTACGCGCGCGCCAGCCACGCGCTGCTCTGGGGCGGGCTGGGGATGCTGCGCGGCATTCGCCAGGCGGTCAAGGAAGTCTCGCCGCGCGACGGCGCGATCCTGGCCGAAGCGGAAAATGCCCGCCTGCTGGAAGTGGCCGACGCCGAATACGACTTCGGTTTCTGCTACAACGTCTGCCAGCAGTGGCGCAAGGAACCCGCCGCGGATTTCGTCGCGCACTTGCAGGAGTACCTCGAAGAGCAGAAGTACGCCGAGCCGCGCGGGACCGTGCGCCTGCGCCACGTCGAAAGCCACGACAGCTTGCGCGCAGAACTGTGGTACGGCGTGGACGGGATGCGGGCCATGTATGCGCTGAGCGCCTGGAGCGACGGCATCCCGCTCATTTACCACGGCATGGAGACCGGCCACAGCTTCGCGCTCAAGGATATCAATGCCACCCGCAAGAAGCATCCCGCGCTCGCGCGCGGCGAAGCCTTCTACCGGACGGTGCAGTGCGACGCGCCGGGCGTCTTCACCTGCCTGCGGAAATTGGGAGACGAGCAGGCCGTCGTGGCCATCAATTTCAACCGCGATGAAGTGAAAGCCAAGCTCGCCTGGCCGGGCAAAGAGTGCGAACTGGCGCTGAAGCCGTTGCAGTACACGATTGCGTTCCCGCAAGCTGTCCCCGTCGAGCCGCCGGCCGAGCCTCCGGCCGCCCTTCCGCCGCTGACACGAGCGCCAGTCGCCGGCGTCGTGGCTTTTCCCGGCGCCCAGGAATGGTTTGCCGACACGATCTCAGGCCGCCTGCGGGATGAGTTCAATCCCCCGCCCAAGGCGTGGCACGTGTCGGTAAGGACAGGCTGGTCTGGCGGCATTTACTGGCAGAAGCAGGGCACCGGAGTCCTCTGGGAAAACCTGCTGAATCCCCTTTGGCCCGCTCATCCGCGCCTGGGCGTCAAGTACGATAAAGGCGGCTGGACCCTGTTCGACTATGGCGCTCCTGTGGCCAACTATCTGCAGCTTGTGGATCACTTCCAGTTCTTCACTGGACTGCATCTGAATGGACCGGAGGGGCTGCGGCCCACCGAAACTCCCGCTGGCAGCGCGCCTCCCGCGCCGGAAACCTGGCGCCCGATTACGCTCGCGGGCGTGTCCTTCCGCTGTGTCGGCCCCGATATCATCGTCAGCAACCCACACTATACAGTGGTGCTGCGCCGCCAGGGCGGCGTAGTCCGCGAGCTGAGCGTACCGCGGGCGTCTCGCCCGCCGGATGCAGGCGGGACGCCTGCGCTACTCGTCGCCAAGGACCACGATCTCTACGGCGACCAGGAGTACCTGAAGCCGCACGATGGCGACCGCATCGCCGCCGGCGACGATGTCGAGTGCAACATGCGCATCAAGGAAACCAAGGCCGGCCTGCGGCTCAGCTTCGAGGGCCAGTTGCGCGGCTTCCAGCGCTTTGCCCTGAAGCGCCCGCCCATCCTCTACCGCAATGAATACGTCTTCACGGACGGGCCGAATTTCCACCAGCGCTACGGCTTCCGCACGGAGAAGAGCTTCACGGACGTGACGGCGTTTCTGGCCTCCATTGTGCAGTTGCCCGGCGCTGAACGCTTCCGTATCGCACGCGGCAACGAAACCGTCACCGAAGACGAAGTCGGACATGCGCGCGAACGCCGCGGCCTGACCGCCTGCCTGCCTGCCCCGGATCGCATTGAGTTCCTTGCCGGAGGAAAGAAGCAGTGGGGCTTGAGCGGACTGAGCGTGCCCAAGGGCAGCAACTGCAAGCTGTTCGTTGACGGGCGGCAGTTCTTCATCACGTTCCTGGACGGCAAAGGCGCCGGGATGGAGCAGGGGCGCTGGTATGAGTTCGAAGTGGACTGGGTCAGCGGAGAATGAGGGGAAAGCCGGACAACAGTTTCCAAACCTATCGAATTCGATAGGTTTGGAATGGCCGATTGCTGTTCCCCCGAATTCAGGGAATCCGAGCCGCGGAAAGGAGACAATCATGGCGGAGAGAATTGAAGTTCAAGGCAAGGAAATCACGATAATTTCCAGAGAGCGACAGGATTACATCTCGCTGACCGATATTGCAAAATACAGGAACAGCGACGCGCCCGCGGACATTGTCAAGAATTGGATGCGCAGCCGGAGCACCATCGAGTTTCTGGGGCTCTGGGAGCAATTGAATAACGCAGACTTCAAACTGGTCGAATTCGACCAGTTTAGAAATGAGGCTGGAGCGAACCATTTTGTGCTGTCGCCGCAGCGGTGGATCGAATCCACCCATGCCATCGGGCTGATTTCGAAATCCGGCCGGTATGGAGGCACCTTTGCCCACAAGGATATCGCCTTCGAGTTTGCATCCTGGATTTCGCCCCAGTTCAAACTCTATCTCATCAAGGAATTTCAGCGTCTCAAGGAGCAGGAACTCAAGCAACTGGGCTGGGATATCCGGCGCAATCTGGCCAGGATAAACTACCGCATCCACACCGACGCGATCAAGGAGAACCTTGTGCCGCCGGAACTGAGTGCGGGCCAAACCAGCCTGATTTACGCCACGGAGGCGGACGTGTTGAACATGGCGCTGTTCGGCCTGACGGCCCAGCAATGGCGGGACGCGAATCCGGGCCGGAAAGGCAATATCCGGGACTACGCCGATGTGTCGCAGCTCGTGTGCCTTTCCAACTTGGAGAACCTGAACGCCTTGTTCATCCGCGAGAACGCGCCGCAGGCGAAACGGCTGCGCAAGTTGAACCAGATCGCCATTCACCAAATGAGGCTGCTGACGGACAACCCAAACATCCAGCGGCTTGAGGGAAAGGGGGAATGACGTGCTACTGCAAAGAGGCGCCACTGCCCCCGGCCCCCCGGTCCCCGCGCTGGACTCTTGACCCTTCGCACTTTGTTCTGTTTGAATTTGCTGCTATACTCTCAGCGTGTAATTTCGATCGCTTGCCTTGCAAGGAGGGCTCATGGACGCGCAGGACACAGAACACCCGGATCTGTCAGCAGGCGTAGAAGGCGTCAGCACCCTCACGGCCCAATTCTCACGCCGTGTCCTGGAGCGTATCGTCCGGACTATCCAGCGCGAACGCGCGCGCGGGGTGCCGGACGATAAGATCGCCCGGGCGATGGAGCGCGACTTGAGCGGCTACGACGAACACAGCCGCAGGCTGCTCTTGCGCCTCGCCTCGGGCGGCCTGTTGAGCGACGATTTTCCACCGGAGACAGTGGCTGGGAGCGAACAGCTCAAGTCCAACACTCTGTTGTTGACCCTCACCGCCGCGCCGTCAGGGATCAAAACCCATTCCATAGTCCACTATCAGGGCCGGGAGTGGCTGGTGGCCGCGTGTGAGAAGAACTGCTGCAAGTTGAAGCTGGTGCAGTAGACAGAGGCGGAAGTTAACGTCATGGAAGAAAGCCGGCTTGAACAGTTATTTCAAGAGGGCCGGCAAAGCGAAGCTCTCGCATTGCTGGAACAAGCCGTCTCCGGCAATCCCGCCGCTCCGCTGGCGCACCTCAATCTGGCCAATGCTTGGGCCAGGGTGGGCCAATGGGACCTCGCCCTGGCCGGCTGGCTCAAGAGCCTGGAATTCGACCCCGCTCTTGAGGTGGCGCTTCATAACCTGGCGTTGGCCTATCAGCAACGCGGCGCGCAGGACGAAGCGGCACGTTATTGGGAGCGTTTGTTGAGCCTGAATCCACGGTCTGAAGAGGCCCTGCTCTGCTCGGCTTCTCTCTGTTGCGAGCGCGGCATGTACGACGAAGCAGAGAAGAAGTTGCTGGCGCTCTCGGAGCTCAACCCCGGAAACTACATGGCTCGGAACAATCTGGGGATTGTCTATCGCCAGTCGAACCGGAGCGCTAAAGCCATCGCGGAGTTTGAGAGATCCATTGCCTTGTTCGATGGATATCCGGTGGCCCATTATAATCTGGGCCTGCTGTATCTCGAGAGTGGCAGGCTTGAGGAGGCGGAGCGGGCCTTCCGGCGGGCCTTGGCGCTCGACAACCGTTACGCGGATGCGCAGTTGAGCCTCGGCTTGGTCTACAGGCGGCAGAACAGAACGGAGGAGGCCAAGAAGGCGCTGCTGAAAACGCTTGCGCTTGCGCCGGAGCATCGTCTGGCCCATTACAATCTGGGCTTGATGTTTCTCGATGCCCGGGAGATTGACCAAGCCATCGCCTTCTTTGAGCGGAGTGCAAAGGAAGGATTGGACTCCCCTTTGTTATATTATCACCTGGGGTTGTGCTATTACTATAAACCGCTCCTGCCTCGCCAGAGTGCCCCTGAAACATAACCACGGGCGAGACGCCCGTGGTTCAACCTGCCATTTCAACTCTGTTGGAACGCAGAAGCCTGAAGTTTACGGCCTTCAAGCTTTTCGAGCGGTGTTTTGATGGTGTGCTGGAGCGCTGGGGGCCGTACCCTTGAAATCTACCGGCTGAGCCCTTCTGTGGGCAGTCACCGCGTCAGGCCTTGGAGCACCGGCGGCGGCTCTTGCCGGATCGCCGAGGGCGGTGCCCTTTTCTGCCGCGTTGGCCTTTCTGGGGGCGTTATTCAACTGGCCGGACTGGACGGCGCCCTGCAGGCCCGCAGCATTCGCGGTCATCTCAGGCATTCTTGCCGGATCGCCGAAGGCGGTACCCTTATTCGCGGCGCCCTGGAAGGCAAGCTTGAAGTCCGCTCCCGGGGTGGCTTTGGGCGCGTTGGCGCTGCCGTTGCCACCGGGCGCTGTGGTCGCGACCGCGCGCGCATACTGGGCTCTAGCCTGTACTTGACCCGCGCCCTCGGCCTGCGCCGGGGCCTTGGATTGCAAGACGGCAGCAGTAGGGTTTACGTCGGTCAAGCGGCCGACCGCGTGCGTGAGATCCTTCAGGCTCGTCCCGGTGGCCGCCTCTACTCCCGTTCCGGCCTTCTCAATAGCCCTTAGGCCACCGTCTCCAGCCTTCTTAATCCTCGGCATGGCCGCTGGATCACCGAAGGCCGTACCCTTGAAATCAACCGGGTAAGCTTTAGACATCTTGAAGCCCTCCTTGCGGGTTGAGCCACGCTTGCGCCAAGCAGCCGTTATTAGCATTAAACCACGCCACTCAGGGAATGTCAAGCGGGAAACCTCGCATTTCGCGCGATTCGGGTGCATGTCAGCAAATGTACCGCGGGCGTCCCGCCCGCTCGTGGCAGGCTGGCGGAGCGCAGGGACGAGGGCGGGCGGGACGCCCGCGGTACGCTCTGGGCCACGCATTTACTGACATGCACCCGAGCGATTCCGGGGCCTATGTTTGCACCCACCTCCTGCCTCATGTAATCTTACCCACGTCACCCAGGGCTCCGGGCGTGGCACAGGCCTCCGGCTTGCGTCGCAATCCGGAGGATTGCGCTACAGCAGACATCGGTAT
>JBEKKG010000344.1:0-7676 GCA_050010835.1 Planctomycetota bacterium | reverse complement strand
CGCGCGCCCAACTCATGTTCTCCTTCAGGACGATGTCCTCCGGGTTGGTGACCGCGCCCACCAGGAAATCGTCCTTGTGCTCCCGTTTCGTGTGGGCCGCCGCGCTGTTGAACCAGGTGTTGCCGACGAACTGGTAGCCTTTCACCGGGCCGTTCTTGCCGGCGTAAGCGTGGATGCAGAACCCGAAACTGTTGAAGAACATGCAGTCCACGATGCGCTTGGGTTTCGCCGGGTCCGCGTTCTGGGTGTAGAGTTCGTGGTTCAGGATGTCGGTGTCCAGGCCGTTGTTGTAGAAGAGGCAGCCGTACAGCTCGTTGCCCGCGGCGCTGCCCCAGAACCCGTTGCCGCCCGCGTCATGGACGATCAGGTTGACGAACTTGTTGCCTTCGCCGCCCCGCACGTCAAAGCCCGCGGGCCTGTCGGCCTTGTTGCTGGAGTCGGTGATCTCGAAGCCCCAGTATGTCGTCCACGCGCCGCAGACGACGAAGAGCCAGTTCCCGGCGGCGCGAGCCACGTCCTTGCCGTCAATCCGCGCCCACTCGCCCGCGCAGACGCGCACGGTTATGGGGGCTTCGCGCGAGCCCTTGAGTTCGCTGCGGAATGCGCCGCAGTAAGTGCCGCCGCGCAGCCAGAGTGTATCGCCCGGCTTGACCGCGGGAGGATGCTTGAGCGCGGTGTGCAGGTCCCAGGGACTTTCCTTGGCGCCGGCGCCGTTCTGGCTCCCGTCCGGGGCGATGTAGAATTCGCGGGCGCCGACGGAGAAGGCCAAGAAGCAAAGGCTCAGCGCACAGAAACTAGGGCGAGTCATCTATTTCCTCCTTTGTGAAGGGCCGAAGCCAGCCGTCGGTCAATCCTATCCTCTTGGGCAGACAAGGCCCCGGAGGAATAGGTGGATGTCCCTATTTCCCCCTGGCATTGGAGATGTAACTTTAGGCTGTAAAGGATGTTATGAGAGACACACCATCTCTGAAGACAGTCAACTTTTGAAACGTTTTGTCGCGTGATTGATCGGTTTCTGCACAGAGTTTGCAGGCCTTGTGCGCAACGTCTGAGGACCTCTACCAAGCAAGTGGCTTCAACTGGCACCTCGTTGGCACGCACGGCTTGAAGGGCTTCGGCGAGGGCCTTATCCAGGAGTTGCCTGATGATTACGACCGCCGGGTTATCAGGATCCACGACTTCCAGCCCCTTTCTCTTTTCAATTTTGCGTTCGGCATCCTCTATCGCCTCCGTGTTCTCTGTGGCGAATTCTACACTGGATTCCATGTAAGTCCTGAAAGATTGGGCGAAATGACGCAACCATATCTTACTTATAGCGCGCCAGAAGTGCGTCACAAGCGCGTCATTACTGCGCCATTCCTGCGTTGCGTGTGCGTCAAGGCCGAGCCGTTGGCGCGCCAGTTCTAGAAACGGGGATAGTCCGAATATCTCACGGCCATCGTTGACCCTTTCCCCGGCCACCCGCCGCTTGACTTCGTACAGGTTGGCGCTCATGGGTGCCTCCCCGTCGTCAGCCGTTGGATGAAGTCGCTGCACCCCTCACAGAGGCGGTCTCCGTTCCTTGTCTGCCCCACAAGGTCAGCCAGGCGCCCACAGCAGGCCCAGGGCGCTAAGAAGTCCGTCCGAGGTGATCGGTGGCGGCGTCTGGCGCGTGCTGGATCGCCGCGGGCCTGGGCGGGGCAGAGGCGCGCGCGGCCTGCACGGGCGGCGGGGTGAATTTCGGGGTTCTGGCGAAACAGTTCGCGGAACTGGCCCGCGGATATGCCAAGCTCCCGCACCATGATCCGAGTAGTGCGCAAGGCAGGTAAAGTGTTCATCATCTGACCTCCTTAATGGATGTCAGGTGTTCACACTTTCGGGTTAGTTTCAGAGGGGGATTTGTTCATGAACACGTCATGAACGTTCATAGTCAGGGCACTCGCCACCGGCGGCTTCCTGTTCTTGCTCAGCCTTAAGTGCTGCGATTTCTTCTTCCCTGCGACAGACAGCTTCCAGGGGGTCCTCGGCTTTGGCGTCCGGAGTAGTCGTCATCATGTTTTCGGTTAGTTCCCTGGCCTCGAACTTGGTCTTCCGTGACCTATGGCGCCGCCCCATGTGGGCCTTCCATGCGTTCAGTTTTTGGGCTATTCCCACAGAACAGTGCAGCTTCTTGGCGAGCTTCCGGATACTCATCTTCCTATTCCGGTGGAGAAAATGCTTTGCCTTCGCGTTCAGCGCAATCAAATCCAGCGGCCTGTTACTGCGCCGCTTGCCTTTGCCGTCCTGCGCCTCTGGCTTGCCGTGGTCATCCCCGGCGTGCGCGGCCTTTGCAAAAAAGGCGCGAAGCGATTCGACGGCGTGCTTGTGGATGGCTAACCATACTTCCCCACACTCCTTATCTGCAACCGTGTCCCCGGGGCTTTTCCTGTCAGGTAGATCCCTAGAAACTTCATCACCGTACTGTTCGTTCTGGTCGGTGATGTCATCAAGAGCTGCGCAGGGTTTAGAGGTAATGAGATTCGTTTCTATCATTTCTTGGAGCCAGTCATTCGCCCGTTGCACGTGCCACAGGCCCAATTGCTTCAAGATGGTTGCCTTTGGAAGAGGAGCGAACAAAAGAAGCTTCAACGCGCTACACCATATTCTCTCGTAGCCCTGGTCCAGTACACTGAACACGTAGCTCCGTTCCTGAACCTTGCGGTTAAGCATGGGTTTGTTGTATTTCTCGTAAAACTCGAGTCCAGCGCGGGTGAATCTGAAAAGTTCCTCCGCGTGGGTTGCGACATTCTTCCCTGGATCGTCCATGTGCGCGTTTCCTTTTGCGCTTTCCAAAGGTTGCCAGGAAAAGGGCGGAGGAAGTTCCGCCTTTTCGCTCAGTCGAGCTATTCCCCGACGTGATCCGGTCTTACCTTTGTTCTCGATTCCTCGACTTCCGCCAGCCTTCCTGAAATGGTGTCGTTGGGCTCAACGCTTAATGCGGCTTATGGCACCGGCGGCGGCCCGGCTTAATTCATCTTCGGCGGCCCGGCCTTCAGAAAGGTGAGGAGGATTTCGGGCGAGGTCCGTAAGTCTTGGGACTGCGTTAATTGCGGCCGAACCGCAGGAGCCAAGGGCACCGCAGACGTGAACAGAGAGACACTCCGACTCCGGTTTCTTGAGTAAATCGAGGAGTGCATCCGCCGCGCCCGGCGAACGCAACCTGCCCAGGTACTTCACACACATCTCCGCACGGTAGGCCTTTGAACCAACCGCATTTGCGCCAAGTGGTTCTGTTTGCGGATTCCATGCTTTGATTTCCGCTACGAAGAACGGGATTGCTCCATCCCCAAACTGGGCTATGTGCTCCCAGAAACCCGCCCCTCCATTTGCCGCGATCAACTGTGGGAGGGCAACCGGTCCAATTGCCAGCAGCTTTGGCCAGATTTCGTCGCGCGCGACGGCGTCATACGTGGGGTGGGCGCTCAATTTCTTGATTAGGCCGGCGATCTCCTGTTCCTGTTGTGGCGTTGGCTTGGCAATAGACGGCTCGGCCTTGGCCTCGGTATTGCCGGGACCAGGAACTTCAGCGCCGGCACCAGTCGCTGCCGCCAGCATGAACAGAAGGCCGATGGCGGGGTGTATATAAGCTCCTGACCCCCGGCCTATAGATTGTGGGCTTCTTGCCACTTGCCTCGGCGTCTGTGCTTTTCCCTCCTGCAATCTCTTTGGGCCGAATCCTGGATTCATTTTCCAATGCCTCCCTCCCCGGCTCTCAATCTTCCGCCGTCGCCGGCGGGCGTCAATTATCAAATACCAGCACCACCCTCGCCTTGTCCGGGTTCTTCTGGCCTTTCCTCTGGCAAACTGAAACTAAGGACGGTCACCGATGTTCATCTGGCCATCACCATTTCCCCCAGCGGCACGACCTCGACGTTCTTGCCCAGCGCGTAGCGTCTCTCGCCCGGATACACGACGTGCAGTTCGTCGAGTTTCAGGTCGCTGAGGGCAATGCGCATGGACGGGGTGAGCGTGGGCGCGTCCGCGCGCTTGCATTCGACACCGATGCGGCGGCCGTTCTTGAAGAGCAGGAGATCGAGTTCCGCGCCGTTGTGCGTGGCCCAGAAGTAAGCTTCGTCCGGCCGCAACGCCTTGAGGACTTCCTCGACGGCGTAACCTTCCCACGACGCGCCGACCTTGGGGTGCTCTTCAAGGGCGCGCTGATCAGAGACGCCGAGCAACGTGTGCAACAGGCCGCTGTCACGCACATAGATTTTCGAGGCCTTGACCTGGCGTTTGCCGAGATTCTCAAACCACGGGGGCAACTGGCGGAGCATGAAGACGCCCGTCAGCAGGTCGAGATAGCGGCGTACCGTGGATTCATTGACGGCCAGCGCGCCGGCCAGTTCGGCGCCGTTCCAAATCTGGCCGTGATAGTGGGCCAGCATGTTCCAGAAGCGCCGCAGGGCGACGGCGGGAATCTGCACGCCCAGTTGCGGTATGTCGCGCTCCAGGAACGTTTGCAAGAACTGCCGCCGCCAAACCGGCGAGCCGGCTTCGGTGCGCGCGGTATAGGACAAGGGGAACCCGCCGCGCAGCCAGTGGCGGGTTTGCGCCGCCGCGCCCAGGTCGCTCAGCCGGAAGCCTTCCAACGGGACGGTCTCCAGCCGGCCGGCGAGAGTCTCGGAAGACTGTTTCAACAAATCGGGCGAGGCGCTGCCCAGGATGAGGAAGCGCGCCGGCAGGGATTGGCGGTCGGCCAGCACCCGCAGCAGCGTGAACAGGCCGGGGCGGCGCTGAATTTCGTCAATCACCACCAACCCCTTCAGAGGACGCAAAGCCGTCTCCGGCTCGGACAGCCGGGCCAGACTCGCAGGGTCTTCCAAGTCGAAGTAGTTCAGCGACTCGGCCCGCACGAATTGCCGCGCGAGCGTGGTCTTGCCGCACTGGCGCGGGCCGAGGAGCGCAACCACCCGGCTGCGTTTCAGCGCGGCGCGCACCAGTTTAGTATCCGTCTTGCGGTCAATCATGTGGATAGCATGCACCATGAAATTCCCGCAGTCAATGCCTGATTTTCATGGTGGCAGAGTATGGCTTGTGCCACGGATGTGGCCGCGCCGGTTGTTTGGCGCGGCCTCATCCGTGCCAGTAGCGGGTAGCACGGATAAGCCGCCGCGTTGCGGCGGCATATCCGTGGCACAAGTCCGGTTATGTACCCTGGTTGTCCCTATTGTCCCTTCCCCGCCCACCGGCCCCGCAGCCCCACACTCCCACGAAATTCCGCCAGGTCCACACGCAGCTTTCCTGCGCTGGCGGCTGCCTCTTTGCGTTCCACAATCTTCCCGCTTTCAGGATCAACTGTTTCCACAATCCAATTGCCATTGCGCGCCGGCAGCTCGACCCATTGCCCATTCGTGGGCTCAACAGGCCACTGCGGCGCGACGCAGCGCGCATCGCGGAACCAACCCAAGATGGTCTTGCCCTCGCCAAGTGCTTCTGCCGCGCTCCCCAGCATCGCCCCGCGAATTCCCGGCGACAGCGCGCACTCCACAGGCGCCAGTCCGGTGTAATCCACTTCCTTGACGAAGAGTGCCGCCGGCAGCGCAATTTTCTGGTAATGGCGGCACAGATCCGCCTTCTCGAATTGGTCGTAGCCATCCTGCCACCACAACATCCGCCCATTCATTGCCCCGCTCACCACCGCCGCCCAGATCGCGTGGCGGATGCCAATCGGCGCGCGCTCCGAGACATCCAGCGTGCCGCGTGGCGGGCGCCAGTCCAGCCCGCACTCGCCGAGCAGCACCGGCTTGTTGTATGCGGCGAGCCGCTGGCGGACCGTGCGCAGGATCAGCTCATCCAAATCTCCCTGCCCGGTGTCGCCATAGGGATGCACCTGCACCAGTTCCACCGCGTCGCTCTTGAAGAGCCGGGGCCACTCATGGATGCCGGCCAGCGAACACGTAACCGGCCGCTGGGAGCGGTCTGCCGCCCGAATGACCTGCGCCGCCGCTTCGGCAAAAGCTACGCCGCCGGCCTCGGAGGCGCCGGTCAGCAAGTCCAATTCCGAAAACACCTCCCAGGCCACGATACAGCCGCGGCCCTCCCAGTGTTGGACCAGGGTTTCCAGCCGTTTCAGCCACAGGGTGCGGCAGGCTCCCAGCTCAAACAATTCCGCGGGCGCTCGGGCTGGGCCGCCGCGCGCAGCGTTGTAGGGGTTCTTTTCCCAAGCGTGCCACGCCTCCCCCTTGCTCCCGTCATTCCAATCCGCCCACACACCGAACACGGGCATTACCGCGAGGCGATACTTCGCGGCCGCATCCAGCGCCGCATCCCAGAACTTCAGCACGCCGGGATGAATTTCCCCCGCCTTTTCGTCGGGCGGCATATAACAAAAATGAATACGCAGGAATGTCTCCCCCGCCGCCGCCGCGTTCTTGAAATGTTCCGCGAAAGCTTCGGGACTGACTGCAATCGGATTGCGCCCCAGGACGAAGCGTGGTGTGCCTTCGAGCCGGAAATACTTTTCCCCCTTGCGCAGCTCCAGCGCCGGCTTGACCGGCCGCGGCTCGGCCTCCTCGCCGCGCGCGAGCGCCGCCAGCACGAACGACACAAGCAACGCCGCCACTGCCAACCAAGTTGACTTGCTCATATCCGCGTCACCGGCAAATCAGTTCTTTCATCAATGCGCATTTCTGTTCCCACTTTGGAACCTGGTCCTTGTTCTCCTGCCAAAACTTGAGCCAGGCGGCGTGGTTCTCGTAGCCGAAGGTCTCGCCTGTGATGCGAACCAATGCGCCCCAGGCCGCGGCGCGCACTATCCACGGCTCATTTCGCTCGGGCCGCAGTACATCAATGAGATCAGGCACGGCCCGCCCAGCGCCGAGACGACCGAGCATCCTGGCCGCGCACTCGCGGACATCGGCATCCTTGTCCGTGAGGTCCGCGATGTGGTGCTGGACTGCCTTTTCTCGCTCGGCGATAAACTTCAGCCGGTCCTCGGCCAGCTTCCGCCTTTCCTCTTCCAAACGCCCCTCTTCCGTCTCGATCTTATCCTTGTCGAGTGCACAGCCGGCAACGGCCAAGAGAAGAGGGAGAATCAAGCGCAGCGGGTGCATTTTCATTCACCGGAAAAACTAATTTACGGCCCGATGACCGAATAGATGATGTCCGACAGGATCTGGTGCTCGGAGAACTTCGCGAGGATGGGGTCCATTTCGTTCGGCGGGCCGGCCAGGAAGTAGGTCCAGACCCCGTCCTGCTGGCCTACCTTCTCGAAGGTCAGGAAGCACTCGCGGCCCGCCACGTCGCGCGGCACCAGGCGGCGCGTCACGCGGACCAAGGCGCTTTTGCGCAGATGCTTCGACTCGTAAGGGTGCTCTTCCAGCGACAGGACCTTTGATAGCCGCCGCACGATGCGCACAATCTCGTCCTTCTGCGGCTCGGCACACCAGAACGTCACCACCACCGCGCCGCCAGGCAAGCCTGGAAAGGCGGTGCCGTGCCCGACAACCGTCTCAATCGAGATGCCGCGGTTGGAGAACGCCGAGGCGATGCTGGTCAGCGCGCCGGCGCGGTCAGCCACGCCCACGCGGAAGACCCAGTGTTTGTTTTGTGTGTTGCTCGTCATGGCCCTTCCTTAGTATTGAGTACTGAGTGCTGAGTACTGTCCTTGTCACTCGCCCCTAGCCCCAAGCCGCTCGCCACTCAGTACTCAGTACTCA
>JBEKKG010000343.1:0-7690 GCA_050010835.1 Planctomycetota bacterium | reverse complement strand
CGGGAACGCTGCAACCGTTGCGGCGCCACAAAACTGCAGCCCGTGCGGTTGGCCAGGCGTGGCCGCGTGGCGGCGGTCACCTGCATCCATCAACCCTCCTGTGGTTTCCCCAGAGGATCGCAGTTGATGGCGGCCATCATTGACCTGGACGACGGGGTCCGGTTGATCGCGCAACTGACGGATGTCGAGCCGGAAGAGACGAGCGTGGGCATGGCGGTCGAGATGGTTGTGCGCCGCCTCCGCACGGACAACGGCGACGGCCCCATCCTCTACGCATACAAATTCCGCCCCGTATTGAAACGCACCTCCTGAAGTGCGGCAAGACCTTGCCGGCGAATCCGGGGGATGCGGCGCCACGGTGGAATGAGATACAGGAGTTTCATCATGCCGGCGCGGACAGTGATCGTCTTGTGGGCCTGTTGTGCCGCGGCCGCCGCGGCCGCCGCCGATGAAAAGCCGGAGTACGCGGTCAAAGCCAACTCGTTGGGCCAGAAAAGCTTTGTGGAGAAACTCAAGGCGCAGGTGCCGCCGCTCAAACATGCGCGCGGCCAGCGCTGGCCGATGATCGTGTGGGAAGGCGCCGGCTTTGAGCCGCAGTCGCCGGAAGTGCTGCGGGTCTTGCTGGAGCGCGGGCTGGTCCAGCACTTGCAGCTCGACGAGAAGATGATTCCGGCCGCCCGGGCGGTCCAGCAGGCCGGCGGGCCGGTGATTCTGATGCAGGGCGGGGGCGGGCCGTGGCCGGCGCAGTTGGCCGGGCCGCCGGAAAAATGGCAGCACCAGTTCGAGCAGGGATATACCTTCAAGCAAGGCCCCGATTGGGACCATGACCACATCCAGCCGTGCCTGACGAGTTTTGAGGGCTGGGAAGTCGAGGCGGACAAGGTGCGGGGGATTTTGCGGGCGTACAAGACTGCCGGAGTCACGGTCAATGCAGTGTGGATGGACTGGGAGGGCGACCCGCTGGGCCCGCAGTTCGAGCAGGCCAGCCACTGCGTCCGCTGCCGGAAAACCCTGCCGCCGTGGGTGCTGGCCAACGCCAACAACTGCCGCATCTACACCTCGCGGCTATACATGAACTTGCTGGACGCTTACCTGGCCGCGCCGGTGGCGGAGGTCTTTCCGGGGTGCTCGACCACCAACTGGATGGCGGTGTGCAGTACGCCCGAGCGGCCGGTGGTCCATTGGAACGACCATGCGGTGCCGCCGTGCGTGCCGGGGCTGTTCACGGCGACCAACCCGGTGGCCTACGGCAACACGGTCTGCTGGGAGTTCTGGAAGAAGGACTGGCCGCTGGACCGCGAACACGTGGACCAGTTCTACACGCACCTGCTGCTGCGGATGGTGTCCGCCGACGCGGCCAATCTGCGGCAATACGCGCCGGAGAAGAAGAGCGTGCCGTGGGTCTCCCGCTGGTGCCCGGACGTGGAAGACGACAAAATCCCGGTCATCTCACGGGAGCGCTACCGCGAAGTACTGCGGCACATCTGGCTGCGCGGCGCCGCCGGCATGCAGGTCTTCAACCCCAGCCGGCCGGGCTACGAGGACGTGGTGCTGGCCGAGGTCGAGGACGCGGTGGCAGTGTATGATGAGATGCTGGCCTACGCCCAGTTCCTCGACGAAGGGGAGTTGATGTGCCTGGCCGGCCCGCAACGGCAGGACAACGGCGTGCTCTGGTCCGGCCTGCGGCTCAAGGACGAGGCCCTGGTCCGGGTGCTCAAGCAGGGCGGCGGGCAGCAGCAGTTGACCGTCGAGGCCTGGCCGGGCAAGCAGGCCACGCTTGAGGCGCCGGCGGCCGGGCGCACTTACCTGCTGAAACTGGCCGGGGACCAGGTCACCGCCACGGCACAGCCGGAGAAGTGAGCTTGTGGACGACGCATGGACTCCGTGCGGAAAGGAGCACATAATGCCGAGAAGATTCTGGTGTCTGCAGCTCTGTTTGTGGCTTCTGCCCGTCACCGCATGGGCGGGGGAATTCTCCATCCGCGGCAGCACCGATAAGGAGGTGGCCATCTACAAGCCCGGCGAGAAGATGGAGTTCACCCTCCGCGTTTTCGACGGCGAAACGGCCGTGGCCGGCAAGACGCTGAAATGGACGCGCAGCGGCGATGACGGCAAGAGCGACAAGGGCGAAGGCGCCGCACCCGAGACCGGCCTGAAGATCACCGCGTCCCTGGAAACGCCCGGCTTCGTCCGCATCCAGGCGCAGGCGTTCGGGGAGGACGGCAAGAACCTGCAGGGGTTCGTCGGCGGCTGGGGCGCCAACAAGAACGGCAACATCTTCTTCGACGGGGGCGCCTGCGTGGAGCCGGAAAAACTCCAACCCGTCCAGGAGCCCAAGGACTTCGACGAGTTCTGGAAGGCCGCCAAGGCCAAGCTGGCCGCAGTTCCCCTGAAGGCGGAGCTGAAGGAAGTGGAGACCAAGAATCCGAAGGTCAAGCTGTTCGCCGTCAAGCTGGACTGCGCCGGGCCGAAACCTGTGACCGGGTATCTGAGCATTCCCGCCGGCGCCAAGGAAAAATCGCTCCCGGGCATCGTGCAGTTCCAAGGCTACGGCACCGGCAAGCACAATCCGCCCGGCTGGCTCAACGAGGCGGCGATTGTCTTCGACGTCAACGCGCACGGCATGGAACTGGGCCGCGACGACGCATACTACAAGCAGTTGCAGAAGGATCTGACCAACTACTGCTTCAAGAATGACGAAAACGCAGATCGGGAGAAGACGTATTACTTCGGCATGGCGCTGCGCGTGTTGCGGGCGCTGGAGTACGTGAAGTCCCGCCCGGAGTGGAACCGCAAGGAACTGCAAAGCAACGGAGGCAGCCAGGGCGGGCTGCAGGGGCTGTGGGGGGCCGGCCTCGATGCCGACGTGACTTCGAGCAACATCTGGTCGCCGTGGTGCTGCGATTTCGGCGGCATCACGCTCGGGCGGCTGCGTGGCTGGCGCCCCGATTATAAGGAAGCCCTGAACTATTACGATCCGGTCTTTCTCGCCAAGCGCATTAAGGCCGAGGTCCATCTCGTCGCCAACTACGGCGACTACACCTGCCCGCCGTCAAGCGTGTGGCTCGTCTACAACAACATCCCGCAGGAAAACAAATCCATGGAAGTGAAGCAGGGTTGCACCCACGGTTTCGAGATGAAGCACTGCATGCGGTATGTCATCACGCCAAAGGCGATCAAGGACGTCGGCGAAAAGAGATAGCCGCAGATGAACGGCCAGGAACGTGTTGAAATCCCGCCCGGCCGCGGTATAGAACCGTCAGGCGCCCAGCAACCAGGCGCAGGGCGTTCGCGGAGTGTTGCTTTCCCAGGCCCTGCTGTTCATTGAGAAAAAGGAGGTCCCATGCGGACGCGGTGGATCATGCAGTCGGCGGTACTCATGGGTTTGACATTATGCGAGGCCGGTTTGATGGCCGGGGAAAGCGAGAAAACGGAATCCAGCGGAAAGAAGCCTTATAGAGTCTTCTTCATCGGGCACAGTCTCTATAACTACGGAGCCTGCAATGTTCCTGCCGCGGTACAATTCCTGTCGGAAGCGGCGGGTGTGGACCGACCGATTCAGGCCTCTTCATTCATCAGGGGTGGCGGAACACACCAGAACTACTGGGATACTCCGGAGGTAATGAAGCGCTTGCGGGAAGAAGCCTGGGACATTGTGATCATCGCTGGAAATGTCAACGACATGGCGAACCCCGAAAAGGTCAATCTGGAATATGGAAAGAAGCTCGACAACGAGGCCAAGAGCAGAAATATCAGGGTCTTGGAATATCTGGCCTGGCCGTGGGTGAAAGTGAGCGGGGATCAGGTGTTTGAAAAGAGAATGAAGGCTCAAGACGCATTCAATCAACCGCTCATTCAACTGGCCAAAGAAACGGGCGCCACCCTTGTTCCTTGCGGCCCGGGCCTGGTCAATGTCATCAAGAAAGATCTCAAGTTCATGGACGAATTCAAGTATGGCGAGGTGCATGTATCCCCCCTGGGTTATTACTTCACCGCCTGTGTGATTTTTGCCACGATCTACAACAAGAGCCCGGAGGGGTTGCCCAGCGTTTTCAGAGAGTATAAAATCGAAAAGGAGACGGCGAAAATTCTTCAGGTCACCGCGTGGGAAACAGTTCAGGAATGGCAAAAACTTCAGGCGGCAAGCGCGGGTGCCAAGGACGGAACGCGTTAGCATTCACGGCAGGCGCCAGCATAGCCCGTTTCACCGGCCAGTCCATACCTCGGTTGTCCGGCTGCTTGGTGTGGGTGCATAACCGGACTTGTGCCACGGATATGCCGCCGCAGCGCGGCGGCTTATCCGTGCTCTCCGCGGCTGGCACGGATGAGGCCGCGCCAAACAGCCGGCGCGGCCACATCCGTGGCACAAGTCCGATCATGCACCCGCTTGAGGCAAGCCGCCGCACCACGGAAGCATTCAGCATGGCCATCTGGAAATGAGGTGCCGCATGCACAGGCCGAAGACACTGATCGAACTGGTTGTAGGACAATGGCCCCCGGTCCGCGGCAAGGCCCTGGGCTCAGGCATAGAGTTCCAGCGCGCCTCGCCTTCGTGGCACGCTTGCGGAATCCCTGTGGCCGGCGCCAACGTGATGCACCTCGAGGCCGTGGACGGCATCCCTGCCATCCACATTGGCCGCAGGACGCGGAACCTCCTCAACCCGGAGTATGCGCCCTTCGCGAACGTGCCTGCGCTTTGGCGGGCGATGCCGCAGGTCTCGCTGGAAGGCGCGGGACTCTCCTTTGACCAAGGCGGCGTGCGCATCGAGGCTAAGAGCAGCGCGGTATGCCTGCCGTTGCCGCCCGTGACCGTCCACCCCGCCGACGAGGTGCCGCTGCCGGGCACGGCGCAGCTTGGCGCGCTGTACCAGTTCTCCGCGTACTTGCGCGGGACAGGGAGGGCGGCGCTCACGCTCCGGGACACGCGGAACAACGTACAAGCGGAGAAGACGATACAGTTGGCTGCGGCCTGTCAGCGGCCCTGCGTCGCGCTCGACGGGCCGTTCGCCGAGCGCACACTGGTTCCGGCGCTCACCCTCGAGGGTGGGACGGCCTTCGTGGATGGGCTGCTGCTGGAGCCGTACGTCGTCACGCACCGCTCCGCGGGCCGCGCGGCGCTTGTGCCGGCTGCAGGGAGTTGGGTTCCCGGCTCGCAACGGCGCGACCGCGACCGCCTGGTTCTGCCCATCGCCGCCGGAGCGCTGCCGCGGGCGGGCATGGTGGATTTCTGGTTCCGCCCCACCTGGCACGCGCTCCATCCGCACCACACCTTCTTTCAGATGTGCCACTGGTTCTTCGCCTTTGAACTGCGCACGGCGGGGCCGGAGTTTTACGCCGGCCAGAAGGCCTGCCCGTGGATGTACTACTGGGAATGGGGGCTGGCGCAGGGCTACCGGCCCGATACGTGGCACCACTATGCCGTCGTCTGGCGCGAGGAGGGGAGCGCGACGATGTACTTCGACGGCCAGTCGCGCGCCCACATCGAGCAGGCACGGCCGCACGCCTTCGACCCCGCGCTGGCGGGCTCGCGTCTCGCCATCGGCGGCCCGCTCGACGAGGGCATGAGCCTCGATCCGAACGTGCCGGCGCAATTGGACGCCTACCTCGCCCGCTGGCGCCTCCAGGCGGGCGAAGTTACGCCGCACGACGTGCTCGTGGCGCTGGAGGAGACCGACCCGCGGCCGCGTGCCCGCGACATCCCTGCGCAGGCCCTCTTCCTGGTCCAGGGCGAGCGGGCGCTCATTGACCGCGCTCAGGAGCACTGCTGGTTCGTCCACAACCTCTTCAAGTCCGGGCCGGCGCTCTATACGGCCGTCGGCCGGAGCGACGACACGGGCGCAAGCCCGAACCGCCGCCAGAATACTTCCACGCGGCCTTGTCTGATGGAGAGCCGCGACAGAGGCCGGACGTGGCAGCCCAACGCCATGGCCTTCAAACGCGAAGGCTCGCGCCTCTCCGACGGCCGGCGTGTCACCTTCCCGTTCCTCCTGACGGGACAGCCCCTTTCCGGCGAGGCGCAGATCGAGGAGCCGGGCGGAGGCACCCGCACGGTCACCATGACGTTCGACGTAGGGCAAGTTGCCAACCTGCCCCACGACCTTGCGCTGTGCCAACTGCTCGCCTGCCGCGACGGGTCGTTCTTGTTCTTCGCCTACACGTCCTTCCCAAAGGAGGGGGGGGACTCCGTTATCGTCTTCCGCAGCGGCGACCTGTGCCATTGGCAAGCCCTCGCGCGTCCCTACCGCCCCGACGGCTTGACGGAGTCCGGCCCCAACGAAACCGCCGCCGTGCAGTTCCCCGGCGGGCGCATCCTGGCGCTGATGCGCACCGGCGGCTGGAACCAGATGCTGGCCAAAGGCTTTTCCGACGACGGCGGGCGGACCTGGTCGCCCATGCTGCCCAGCGGTATCTGCGGCATCCAGCCGCGGCTCCATCTCGCCCGCGACGGCGTGCTCTACCTCGTCACCGGCCGGCCCGGCATCGTCCTGGCAGCCAGCACGGACGGCGGCGAGACGTTCGACGCCTGCGCCTGCGCCGAGGACGACCGCATCCACGAGTTTTCGTCTGAGTTCGGCTGGTACGGCTACTCCAGCATGAACAACGGCCTCGTCGTGGATGAGGAAGCGTGCGAGGCGTTCGTGAGCTACGACATGGTCGGCGAGCGCGTGGCGGGCGACGGTGCGAGCTGGAACGCCTGCTACGTCCGGCCTTGGAGCATCCGCCACGTGCGCGAGTACCGCGCCGCGGTGGCCGAGGCGCTGCCCCCCGACGCGCCGGCAATCGGCCGCGAGGGCGGCTGGCTGGCCGTGCCGGGGGTTCTGGCTGTCACCACGCAGACGGGCGCCGCGCTCTGCGGCCCCTTCCGCGGCACCGGACTGGTGGGGGTGCTCGAGACGTCTCCCCAAGCCGGCCGCGCTGTCATTCAGGTGGATGACGGGGCGCCGCGGACAATTCCCCTCTACTACCCTGACCGGCGCGTCCAGCGCCTGCTCCTCGCCGCGGGCTTGCCCGCCGGCGCGCACCGTTTTCGCCTCGGCCTCGAGTCCGGCGCCGACCCGCAACACAAGTTCGCCAATCCCGAGATGCCCATGCTCGGCGGCTTGCAGACCGTTTACCTCGCGGGCGTGGACGCGACGCGGCGGCTGGCCGTCTACGGGTTCGAGGTCATCGCGTGAAGCCGCTCCCGTAGCGGATTCTGATTGCAGCGATTTAATTCGGGGGACACCCCACTTTTCTCTTGACTGTTCATAGTCGGTCTTAGTTTCGCCGCCAACTACTCTCGCCGTCCCTCCCGCGCGCCGTTCCTGCCCTCCCCGACGGAGTTTTTCGGGAAGACAGAGGTATGCTACTCCTTTGAGACTGCTTCCTTGCCCCCAAACGCGATACGCTTGCCGTCGAAGAGGTGGAGCGTGGGCTGGCCGCCGGCTGCGCGGATAAGGCCGGCGCGTCCCTCGAAGGCGCATTGCCCCTGCTGAAACTCCACAGGTTCGGCGGTGAGGAAGAGGTAATCATCGAAGTCCGGCCCCTTGATATGGTATCCTGGCCCGAAAGGAGTGACCTCGAGCGGCTGGCCGCCAGGCTCGGTCCAGGCAATCAGGTTCAGGTGCCCATCGCCGGCGGGCCGGGTCATGGTGATCCGCTGCTGGTTGAGCAGCGGGTCGCTCACGATCTCGGTCTTGGCCGGCTCCTT
>JBEKKG010000342.1:0-7713 GCA_050010835.1 Planctomycetota bacterium | reverse complement strand
ACGCTCTTCGAGCAGTACGGCGTGCCGCGCGAATTCGATCTGCTCTCCATTGACATTGACGGCAACGATTACTGGGTCTGGAAGAAGCTGGCCGCTTACCGCCCGCGCGTGGTGGTGATCGAGTACAACGCGAGCGTACCGCCGGATGAAGCCAAGGTGATGCCCTATGATCCCGCCTTCGTGTGGCGGAAGACGGACTACTATGGCGCGAGCTTGCTGGCGCTGGAGCGGCTGGGGCGTGCCAAAGGGTATGCCCTGGTGGCCTGCGACGAGTCCGGCGCCAACGCGTTCTTTGTGGCCAGGGAACTGGCGGGGCCGGACGTCTTTGTGCCGCAAAGCGTCAGCGCGTTCTACAAGCCCGCCACCTATCGGGGCGGAGGAGGACATCCGCACGACCAAGAGCGCGAACTGGTAGAGGCACCGGAGGAGGGATAGGACATTTCGTAACCGTTCGGTCCCCCCCCCGTCCCCGTCCGCAGGGGGAGTGGATGGGAAGAATGGGAAACATGGGAACGATGGGAGGACTCGTCATCATCTTCTTCCCATCTTTCCCATGCTTCCCGTCCTTCCCATTCGAGACTACTTGGCATTTGGCGCTTGCGCTTTGTTGGGAATCGCGGGTTTGGGATTGGGCACTTTGGGTTTCTCGTCCCTGTTCGTCGGCGGGGTGCCGGTGAAGCGTTTCATGTGCCGCGCGCCGGCCTGGAGCTCCGCTGTGGCCATGAAGTACTTGAGGGTGTGCGGCACCAAGAGCACTTTGCCGCCGTCCTCATCCTCCCGCATGTAGACTTGCACTTCGTCCTTGGGATTCTTCATTTCCATGAAGAAGGTATTGTTCTGCATGTCGTAGATACTGCGGTCGCAGAGGATTGTCTGGGTCGGCATGCGGATGTCCACACGGCCCAGGCACTCCAGCGTTTTCAGACTCCCGGCAAAAAGGCCGGCCTGGGCCGCGGGTTCGCCCGGAGGAGGCGGCAGGAGCGTCACCAGCGCTTCATCGGAGTTCATGATCATGGCCGCGCTGCCGTCCGGCGCGTCCTGCTGGATGACCACGTTGGGCTTGATGCGCACCTGGCCGCTGGGACCTTCATAAAACATCATGCCTTCGGTGCGCATGCGAATCTTGTCGCCCGACGCCAGGCCAAAGCCGGGAAACAGGCCGCCGCCCGCCGGGCCGGGGGCGGCTGCATCCGGTTTGCGGCTGTTCGGGGCTTGGCTGCCTGCCTGCGCAGGCACGTTTGCCCCCCCTGGCTGAGCAGCGGGAGCCTCGGGGGCCTTGATGATCGCCACAGGCTGGCCCCACACGCGGAAGGTGTCGCGGCGGCGATCGCTGAAAAGATCCATGGCTTCGATGACGTCGTCGCCCTGCCAAAATGTGGCCTTCGCGCCGGTCTCAGGGTTGCCTCTGAGCGTGTATTCGTCTTTGACCAGTTGACCATCCGGAATCCTGTACACCAGCCGCTCGCCGCGCCCTTTGCGCTCCGGCGTGGCCATCTCAACCTTCCCGCTGGCTACCAGCAGTGCGGTCAGGCCCGTCTTGGCGTTGCGGACCACGGTAATCTTCTGCCCGCGAACCACCACCTGGCTTTGCGCCTGCTCAATCTCCACGTCTTTCGTGAAAGTCAGCATCTCAAGTTCCAGATCCTCGGTCTGGGCGGGGCGGCCTGCGGGTGGAACACCCGCGTTACCTGCCGCGGGCGGGACGCCTGCGGCACGCGCGGGAGCGGCGCCCGCGCCCTGTTGGTCCTCGAACAGCCTGCGGTGATCCTCAACGAGCCCGACCAATTCGTCGGGCAGGTTGGGGTATTTCTTGAAACCTGCGGCGGTTTGCTCGCCGGCTGCGGCACCGGGCGGTTTCCCGAGCGCGGGCGCAGCGCCCGTGCTGTTGATCTGCTGGAAGTGCGCGTCGAGCGCGCTGAGAAACTGCGCGATGTTCTTGTCGTTTTCGGCCCTGGAATCCGACCTGAAGGTCACTTTCGGCGCCACGCGGTAAAGCTCGCCGGCTGAGCGCATCAGGGTATCTCCTGTCGTCATGTCGGGCAGGGCATCAGAGTCCAGCGTGCTCGGTTTCCGCGGCGCTTTCTGGGTGTCCAGCCACGGGAAGGACTTCTTTTCAATGCGTTCCTTGCGCTGTAGTTCCCCTTCCGTCACGGCCGGTGGGGCCGCGGCCGGCGGTTCGCCGGCCCACAGCGCGGATTCCTCAACGCAGAGGACGCAGAGGACGCAGAGAGTGAATGTTTGGGGGTTGATTTTCGATTTTCGATTTTGGCACGTCGGGTGGTGCAATCGAATCCCGATGAATCGGGAGAAGATCGAAAATCCAAAATCCTTTGTCCTCTGCGTTGAATGAGTCATGGCTGTTTCTTCCGCGCCGGGCTGCTTTCCTTGTCCCGCGACGCCGGCACCTTGGCGCGATACGGGAGCATCACCAACAAACCGCCCGGCGTATACTTGCCGCTGTTGCCGTCAACCGTCAGGCTCTTCTGTGCGCTGAGGATCCGTGTGCCCCCGCTCTCTTCGCTCATGTAGACCCGCACGTCGTTTTCCGGGTCGTCAACCCGGAGCAACGAAATGTCCTTTTCCTTGTCGTAGTGGAGCCGGTCGCACTGCACCAACTGGTCCGGCGACCTGATCTCGACGTGCCCGAGGCCTTCCAGAGACTTGAAATCGCCGGAGAAGGACGCTTGGGCAGGCGTGCCTGCCGCACTGGTTGCCGCCTTGGCCTGGCCGGCAGCAGGAGGCGCGTCGGGAGGGGTCAGGTAAACTTCATCGGCCAGCAGCTCAGTGAAGGCCCCGTCGCTGGCAGTCTGGAGGAGCAGGACATGGTCCTTGAACGTCATGCGATGGGCGGCGTCCTGGCTGAACTCGCCGTCACATTGCATGAACATGTCGCCGCCCGACTGGAAGGAAAGGCCTTTGAACATCGCGCTGGCATCCTGGGCAGCCTGCGGTTTTGGTCCGGGCGGGCCGGCTGGCGGCGCGGCCTTGACCACTGCCACGGCGCCGCCAAAGGAAAGTAAAGTGTCCGCCAGGTTGTCAATAACGAACTTGTCCGCGCGCACGGCGCTGCCACCCGTGAACAATGCCGCTTTAGCGCCCTTTTCGCGGCTGCCGGTGACCGTGGTCAAGTTCCTGGTAAGTGCGTCCTTCTCGCCATATTCCATCTCCCTGAGGATGGTCTCGCCTACAGCGTGCATGTCACCCATGAAGGCATCGGCGCCGCCCAACGCTTCGAGAAACTCCACTTCACCCACAGGCATATTGCGCACGATACTAATGGTCTGGCCGCGGATTTGAAGGCTGCCCGCGGGCTGCTTGAGCAGCACGTCCTCTTTCCACACCAGCTTCTCTTTGATGCGGTCCGCCTGGTGGGGCACAGGCAAGTGGCGCAACTCGCGGGTCAACGGCCCGTTCCAGACTATGATCGTATCGCCGGAACCCGAGCTGAGCGCGCCTGGGGGCGGCTGGGCCGGCTGGCCAACCGGCTGGCCGGCGGCGGTAACCGGCGGCGCTGCGCCTTTGATCACCATCCGCTTGGGTCCGCGGGCGGGCATGGTGAGCGTTTCCGTGCGGCGGAGGTAGCAGAATTCCTGGGCGTAGGCCTCGCCATTTTCATCCTGGATCTCCGCCAGCGCGTCCGTGCTGCCCACCAGGTAGGTGCATTCTTTCAGGCCATCGTAGGAAAGGCGCTGGCAGGCCGCGCGGTAGGGCGCCAGGTGCGGCGGCTTGGGGTCTCCCGGGGGAGGCACTGTCATCCTGGCGCCGTCCAGTTTGACCCCACCCACCCCTTCGGCAGATTCGGGCAAGGTGTCCAGTCCGAGCATATCTTCCGCCCCGTATTGGATGCACAGATGGCGGCAGGACATGGCAGAGTGGACTCCAGACGCCTCGCCTCCTTTTTCGAAAGCTGGCAGAGGCATCTGCGTCATGCGGACCCCGTTATAGAACTCGAAGCGCCGCGCCAGATCAATCGGCGCGAGCGTGTCGCTTTCGCCGGATTGTGGGCTTGCGCCGGGAGGGGCCTTGAGTGCGCGCTTGGCTCGGCCCGCCTCGGCGAGCGGCACGGCCGCCAAGTTGAGCACCGCAGGCCCGCTGCACTTAACTACTGTTACCGACGGGGGGCTGGGCGCGGCAGGCTTGTTGGCCGGCTTGGGGCCGGCGTTGGGCTGAGGCGGACCGTCCGGCCCTTGAAATGGCAGGATGGCTCCCATGTTCGAAGCCGTTGTCAGCAGCTTGGCTTGGTGGTGGATGATCGCCTGATTGTGTACGATCTTGTTGGTGCCCGCGGTGCGCCCCTCCTCATCCTCTTTCGGCATGGGGCGCTCGTACGTACCCACCTCGTAGACCAACCCTTCGCCTTCCACATTCATCTCGGTCTTCTTCCCATCAGGCTGGGTAATGATGTAGCGGCCGGTGACCAGCGGTTCCGGCTCCCCAGGCTTGAGGCCGCCACAATAGACAGCCAGTTCCGAGGACCCGTCCTGCGGCTCGTCCCAGGTGCGCCAGGACAACCGCTCGCTCTTGACAGTCACGATAGGGGTTTTCGCGGCTGTGACCTCGCCGTCAGCACCCTGGTTCAGCGGATACACTTCCAAGAGCACCTGCCCGCTCGCACGGCCTTCGTTTTTCACTGTGTCAATCACGGCCAGCGGTGCGGTGAGCACGAGCACCTGAGACTCAACGTTAGCTGTGTCCGGCTTCTTCTTAGCACTGGCTGCGTGTACGCATTTCTCCGCCCCCGGCACTCGCGCTTCGGCGCCCTCTTTCTTCGCCTTGGGCCGGCCCGCCGGCGCTTCTTCCTGTTTCTGTACGGCCGCTTTTCCAGCAGCGCCCGGCTGGGCAGGCGCTGCGCCCTTGATAAAGAAAGCCAGGCGCATGTTGGTCAACCTGATTTCGCTCCCTTCTTTCACCGCGTCTTTTTCTTTCGCCGCCTCCTTGACCGCCTCATCGGCCGTCAATGTGAACAGCAACTCACTCCCGGTGTCCTCCTCGCTGAACTTCTCGACCTTGAACCCTTTGGCCGAGCGGAAGCCTTCGCCGACCAATTGGTCCATGGGAAACATGCCCCCGCCATATTCCGGAGAGGCCTTAATGACACGATTCCAGGCCGCCTGCCAGAGCGCTTCCCCGTCCTGAACACGAAAGCGCTGTTCCGGCGCAGGTTCGTCCAGCGGCCACGCGGGGCGTTCCAGGGGCACGACGCGCACTTCTTGCCCCTCCGTCTCGGCTGCCGGCGCTGTTTGGAACCCCAGATGGACGCAGATAAACGCGGATAGGAGAAGCACAAGGCAGGCTTCTGTGTTCCCCCTCCCCTTGCGGGAGGGGGTAGGGGGAGGGCAATAGTTACAATCCTGTCCGTGGTTATCTGCGCTCATCTGCGTCCATCTGCGGTTCCAAGACACTCACCTGCGTCCCAGGTACTTCTCGATGGCCCTTTCCCACGAACCATCTGCGCGCTGCTTGAGGAGATGTTCGCAGATGGCGCGCGCGCCGCCGTGGCCGCCGCTCTGCCCGGCTACCACGTGGCAGGCCTGCACCACGTCCGCGTGGCCGTCGGCGGGACAGCACGACAACCCGGCCAGTTCGAGCACGGGCAGATCCACAATGTCGTCACCCACGAAGGCCACCTCGCGCGCCGCCAGCCGGTTCTCCTCCAACAGACGCTTGAAAGCCGGCAGCTTGATGGGCGCGCCTTGTATCACCAGCGCCGGCGGGATGTGCATCTCCCGCGCGCGCACCTCCACCACCGCGGAAGTACGGCCCGTCAGCAGCGCGACCGCCAGGCCGGCTTTGTGCAGGAATGAAATCCCCGAGCCGTCCCGCACGTGGAAGAACTTGGACTCGGTTCCGTTTGAGTCCAGGATAATGCGTCCGTCGGTCAACACACCATCCACATCGAAGATCACCATGCGGATGGCCCGATACGCCTCCACGGGCGGAAAACCCCGGCCGCCGGGACGAACCGCCAAGTTGCTTTCGTCTGCCATTCCGACCCTTCCCTGACCCCTCTCCCCTACCCCTCGTCCCTCGCCCCTAACCCCTCGCCCCTATTCCTCACGTCACCAGATCCTGAATGTCCAGCAACCCCAGGACCAGCATGTCCTCGTCCACCACGGGCAGAGCGTTTATGCGGCTCTCGTGCATCAGCCGCTGCGCTTCCTGGACCAACGCGGTGCCACGGACGAACTTGCAGGGACTGGTCATGTGCGTGCCGACAGGGTCGTGTACTTTCGCGGGGGACACGAGCACCAGCCTGGCAAAATCCCCATGCGTGAAAACTCCGCGCAAGCGCCCCGCCGGGTCCACGATCACGGCGGCGCCGTTGCGCGGCGGGCGCGCCAGCAGCGCCAAGGTCTGGGCCACGGTGACCTCCGGCCCGACTTTCACCATGCGCTCGTCCTTGCGCATGGCTTCCACCGTCTTCATCAGCTTGCGGCCCAGCGCCCCGGCAGGATGCAGCTTCGCATAGTCCTCCTGCGTGAAGCCCCGCGCTTTGAGCACCGCCAGCGCCAGAGCGTCACCCATAGCCAGCATGGCCGCGGTCGAGGCGCTCGGCGCCATCCGCAGCGGGCAGGGCTCTTCGATGCAGCCGATCGCCAGCACCACGTCAGCCTGCCGGCCCAACGGCGAGTTGTCTGAGCCGGTCAGCGCCACAATCCGGCAGCGAATGTGTTTCAAGGTGGGCAGCAGCCGCAACAACTCCTCGGTCTCGCCCGAATTGGAAATGGCCAGGACCACGTCCTGCGCCGTAACCATGCCCAGGTCGCCGTGCACGGCCTCGGCAGGGTGCATGAAGAGCGCCGGCGTGCCCGTCGAAGCGAAGGTTGCGGCGATCTTCTGCCCGATGATGCCCGCCTTGCCCATGCCGGTCACGACCAGACGGCCCGACCCGGACAGGCTCAGGACCTGCGCCGCCGCCGCTTGAAAGGCGCTGCCGATGCGCGTTTCAAGGGAGGCCACCGCGCCTGCCTCCCGGCGAATCACCTCGCGCGCGTAATCAAGTTCGACACTCTTCAAACCGTGGGGCTCCGCTAAGCACTGTGGAAGCTGGGCTGCTCTAATTGAAGGACGGCGCTCCCCCCTTGGGCTTCATTGCGGCAAATGAGCGCGGGTAGGACAGGCTTTCCAGCCTGTCCGGACAGCCTGGAAAGGCTGTCCTACCACTGGCTGTTATCCAATCTCCGCCCGCGAGCTGATAACCTTGTCCACCAGGCCGTACTTCATGCTTTCCTCAGAGTTCAACCAGAAATCCCGGTTCGAGTCCGCCTCGACCTTCTCCTGGGTGGCCCCGATTTCCCGCGCCACGATCGCGGCAAAGCGCTTGCGCATGCGCAGGATTTCCTTGGCGCTGATCTCCATGTCGCTGGCCTGGCCATACATCTGCGTGGACGGCTGGTGCAGCAGGAAGCGTGAGTTCGGGGTCACGAAGCGCCGGCCCTTTTGGCCGCCCAGATGCACCAGCACTCCGGCCGAAGCGCACAGCCCCGCGGTCAGCGTGGTGATGGGGCAGGCCAGGAACTTCATCACGTCGTAGACGCCGAAACCGCTGTCGGCGGAGCCGCCCGGCGAGTTGACCACCACCAGGATGTTGGCCTTAGGGTCCTTGGCCTCGAGGAACAGCAGCCTGGCCACCACGGCATGGTACATCTTGTCGTTGACCGGCCCTTCCACCAGCACCGTGCGGGCTTCGAGAAGCTTGGCTTCGATGTTCTC
>JBEKKG010000341.1:0-7715 GCA_050010835.1 Planctomycetota bacterium | reverse complement strand
GATGCCAGGAACGGATTCCGGGGACATGACCCGATTTCCGGCTGTTTGGAAATCGGGATCGTGTCCCCGGAATCCGCGATTTCCGGCTGTTTGGAAATCGGGATCGTGTCCCCGGAATCCGGGGACATGACTCGATTTCCGGTTGTTTGGAAATCGGGATCGTGTCCCCGGATTCCCGCCAACGCCTCCCGCGCCGCATGCAGTTGCCCTAAGCCGCCGTCAATCAGCACTATGTCCGGGAACGCCGCGCCTTCATTGAGCAGGCGGCTGTAACGGCGGAAGACCACCTCGCGCACGCTGGCAAAATCGTCCGCGCCCGGAGCGGTCTTGATGCGGAAACGGCGGTACTGCTCGCGGCTCGGCAGCCCATCCATGAAGGTGACCAGCGCGCCGACACACTCGGCGCCCAGCAGATGCGCAATGTCAATGCCTTCAATGCGGCGCGGCGGTTGCGGCAGCTTGAGGAGTTCCTGCAACTGGGCGAGGCCCTCCTTGGGGTTGATGTGCAGGACGCCGGGTTCCATCTCATCGCTCAGCGAGCCGTGGGCGCGCAGGCTGCGCAAGGCGGTCAGCGTGTCGCGCAGGCTGGCCGCTTCCTCGTAGCGCCGCTCCTTGGCGGCCTGCTTCATCTCGCGCTCGAGTTCCTTGGCGGCCTCGCCCGGATGGCCTTGCAGGAACAGGCCCAGGCGGCGCAGGGTGGCCTTGTAATCGCTGCTGCTCTGCAAAGCGGCGCAGGGCGCGCCGCAGCGGCCGATGTAGTACTCCAGGCACGGGCGCGCGTAGCGGTTCCGCGGGTCGCCCTCCTTGATGTTCAGGTTGCAGGTTCGGTACTTGAAGGCGCGCTGCAGGACGCGCATGGCCACGCGCAGCCAACTGCCGCTGATGAAAGGGCCATAGTACTTGCTCTTGGCATTGCTGTGGTCGCGGGTAATGAGCACGCGCGGGAAGTCCTCATCCGTGATCTCGACCAGCGGGAAGTTGATGTCGCTCTTGCCGCGGATGTTGAAGGCGGGCTGGAGGTCCTTGATAAGCCGGTTCTCAAGGAGGAAGGCTTCGACCTCGGACTGGCACTCCACGAACTCGATGCTCTGGATGCTGGCCACCAGTTTGGCGCTCTTGGCATCCGGAGGGCGGCTGTCATCGAAGTACTGGCGCACGCGCTTGCGCAGCGAGAGGGCCTTGCCCACGTAGATCTCATGGTCCTCCTTGTCCCTATAGATGTACACGCCCGGGGCGTCGGGGAGGGCCGCGAAGCAGGCTTTCAAGTGCTCTGGCACAGGCATGGCTTAACCCGCACTATTCACCACAGAGACACAGAGGCACAGAGAAAGGCGGGTTTTAGGCTTCTCCAGAATCTAAAGTGTTTTCTCTGTGTCTCTGTGCCTCTGTGGTGAGTGTTTCTTACACTTTGCGCGGCATGATGCCTGAAATCCGCCGCGTCGGTGGCGGAACGGCCACGGCGGCCTGGCCCGCGGCATCCGGACCCAACACTCCATCGAGATACTCAACCAGTTCCGCGGCGCTCCGATAGCGCTGCTGCACGTCTTTCGTCATCAGTTTCATCAGCAGCTTGGCGGTCGCCTCCGAGATCTCGGGACGGACACTGCGCGGGTCCGGTGTCGGCTCAAAGACGTGGCGCCGCATGACCGCCGCTCCGTCATCGCCCTCGTATGGCAGACGGCCGGTGATGGCATGGAAAAGAGTTGCGCCCAGGGAGTAGAGATCTGCCCGCCCGTCAATGTCCGGCAAAGCGCGGGCCTGTTCCGGGGCGATGTAGTGCGGCGTGCCCACCGCGATGCCTTCGGCAGTGATCTGCTGCGAATCCTCCAGGAGCTTGGACAGGCCGAAGTCCGTGAGCTTGGCGACGCCGGACTTGGCCAGCATGATATTGTCCGGCTTGACGTCCCGGTGCAGCACGTTCAGCGCGTGCGCGTGTGCCAGCGCGCGCGCCACGTCCCGCCCAATGCGCAGGCCCTCGCGTTCCGGCAGCCGCTTGTCGCGGCGCAGGCGGTCCGTCAGCGTCTCGCCTTCGATGAACTCCATAGCCAGATAGAACACGCCCTTTTCCACGCCCGCGTCGAAAACGCGGACGATGTTGGGGTGCGAGAGCGCGCCTGTGGCCCGCACTTCGCGCTTGAACCGTTCCACCAGCGCGGAGTCGAAAGCCAGGTTCCTGGGCAACACTTTCAGCGCCACCGTCTGGCCGCTCTGAGTATCCACGCCGCGGTAGACCACGCCCATTACGCCGCCGAGGCGCTTGTCCAGGCGGAAGCGCCCAAACTGATAGTTTTCCTTCATCTCGCCGCCGTCAGCCACAACGGGAATTTCGCCGCTCTGGCCGGGCGGAGCGGTGGCTTTGCGCCGCTCTGCCTGCTCCGCAAGAATCTCGTTCCGCTGCGCCGGGGTGAGCAAGCCCATTTCCACAGTCACCTCGCCCACGCGGATGGGAATGCCCATTTCCTTGTAACGTAATTGGCGCCGCAGCACGTCCCGCACCTGGGCCCAGGTGAGCCAACCTTTGCTGACGGCAATGTCGCCGAACAGATCGCGGCGCGGGGTTGCATACGTTGCGGCCATATTCCAGCCTGTGGCTCCCTGTTCCCGGTTCCGGTGGTGCAGGCATCTTGCCTGCGCCCTATCCACTCCCCACGTTTGCAGGCAAGATGCCTGCACCACAAGCGGCGCTGGCCCTGCTCCCTGGCAGGAACCGCGCCCCGCCCTTTCCATCATAACCTCAACCGCGCAATTGCCAACAGACACAAGGCCAGAAACGCGGCCACTGCGGCGCAGCCGGACTTCCGCAGGCGCAGCGTCCTGCGCCCCGGAACAGCATAACGGGTTGTGCCTGAGCCCAGCAGCAGGTCAATGTCCTCAATAAGTTGGGCGGCCGTGTCATAGCGGTCCGAGGCTTTTTTCTCCAAAAGCTTTTTGATGATCGCCGCTGCGCCGCCGCTGAGTTGCGGGGCCAGCGCCCGCGGGTCACGGAGCTTGCCTTCGAGATGTGCGAGCATGATCTCATTGTTGTTCCGGCCGTCGAAAGGCACCTCGCCGGTGACCAGGTGAAAAAGCAGCGCCCCAAGCCCGTAGAGATCGGCGCGATGGTCTATGTAGCGGCTGGCGGCGACCTGTTCCGGCGAAATGTAGTGCGGGGTCCCGATGGCGATGCCGCTCTGCGTCAGACGCAGGTTTTCGCGCAGCAGCTTGGCCAGGCCGAAGTCGGTCAGCTTGACGCTGCCGTCCTTGCCGAGCAACACGTTGTCCGGCTTGACATCGCGGTGAATGATGCCCTGCGAATGGGCGTAGCCGAGCGCGCCGGCGATGGTGCGCGCCAGTTCCAGGGCGCGCTGCTCGGGCACCCGGCGCTGGCGCTCCAGCAAGTTGCCGAGGCTCTCGCCTTCCACGTATTCCATGGCCAGGAAAGGGCGTCCGTTGTCGTTGCCCGCGCCGTAGCTGGCCACGATGTGGGGATGCGAAAGCGAACTGGTGGCCTTGACCTCGCGCTCAAAACGCGCCACGAACTCGGCGTCCGCGGCCAGCCGCAGCGCCAGGACCTTCAACGCCACAGTCCGGTCCGCCGCCGGGTCGCGGGCCTTGTATACGACGGCCATGCCGCCCGAGCCGAGCACGGAGACGATCTGGTAAGGGCCGATCTGGTTCAGGCCGAACGCTTGGGCCAGGCTCTGGCCTTCGCGCCGCCGCTGTTGCTCCACCAGGACCCTCTGCACGGCGCGCAGTGTCAGCACGCTGCGCGCCACAAGGATCTCGCCCAACTTTGGAGCCCCCTGGGCCTTTGCGGCCCCCTCCTTCCGCCGCTTGTTTTGCAGGCCCAGCGCCTCGGCTACCTGTGCGGCAGTCAGAAGCCCCAGGTCCTCGGCGATTTCACCGAACAATAACCGCGCGGCGTTCCCGGTTTGCGATTTCTCATTTTCGAGGGCCATTGCACAGCCTTAGTCCGTCATGGCACAACGAGCAACCGTCAAGCGCTTGGCGGCAATGACCAAGTGTTAATCGGCAATCCACAATCTGCAATCCGCAATCCCGAATCGGCAATGGCACATCGAGAACCCGGAAGCGGGGACGCGGTGTCTCCGTGTCCCCGTGTCCCCGTGTCTTTTTGTCCTTGCTGTGCCTAGTCAAGACTAATGGTCCGGCGCGCGTGCCTGTTCCGCCAGCTTGCGAATGCTCTCGCAGAGGTTGCGATACTTCCCAGCCTTCTTCTTGTCCCCGCCGCCGCCAAGGGAGAAGCCAAAGGGAGTCTTGAGCCCTGAGCCTTTCTCGGCCTTGTCGGCCTTGCGGTCGCAGCCGTCCGCGCTCGTGGACAGTTGGGAGGCCAATTCCAGTGCGCCGGCACGAACGGCAGTGAGGGCGGCCTGGACGCCCTGGTGGTTGTGCGCGAGAAAAAGCTGGCGCGGCTTGCCAACCTGCGGGGTGAAACGGTCGCGGAGTTTCTCCAGATTGTCGCGCCACTCGCGGGCCAGGTCATCATCGTCAATATCGCGGATCTCGCGCATGAAGCCCAAAGCATCCTTCAGGATCGCCTGTAATTTCGGGTAGAGGGCCTCACAGGCGAGCATATTTTCAAGACTGTCCTTGAGGATCTTAAGGTCTTTGCTCTCGGGGTTGAGGCGCAGGGCCGCAGCGATCTCGGCCAAGGCTTCGGTGTTCTTCTGGGCGAGCACCAGATCATCCACTTTGGCACTGACGCCGGCCAGGTTGTCATCCCGCACAGGGGGGATCGGCGTTCCCGCCGCCAGCGCCTGGAGGCGCGCATTGACCAGCGCGGCCAAGGCGGGGCACTTCTGCAGCGCCTCGTTATAGAGACGCGAGGCCTCGTCCCGGTTGCCCGCGGTGCGGCAATTATCCGCCTTGGCGAGAAGTTCGCGGGCGTCCACTTCCGTCAACTTGGCGGTGGCGCCTGGATTGGCGGGCTTCAAGGACAGGGCCACATTGAACTGGCTGCGGCCCTTGGCCAGATCGCCGGCCTCAAGGGCCTTCTGCCCCTCACGCATGGCGGTTTCGTAGGCCGCATCCGTGGCCGGCTTCATCTTCTGTTCGAGCGCCTCAACCTTCTGCGCTACCAGGGGATCGTCCTTGAGTCCCTGCGCTTTGGCGTACCATCCTTTGGCCTCGCCGTAATCCTTCTTTTCCTCGGCAGCCAGGGCCTTGGCCTGGTACTCCCGGCACCGGCACTCGCGGGCCTTGTCCGCGAAAACGACTTTGACGTTGCCATCCGCCAGGCCGGCCGCGCGCGCATAGTGTTCCGCGGCGCCCTCGAAATCGCCGGTCTTTTCCGCGTCCTGCGCCTTGGCGCTGAGCGCGTCCAACTCCGCGTTCCGCTGGGCGGTGTTGGTTTCCTTGATCCGCGCCAGCGCGGCGCGGACGCGTTCCGCCTGCGCGCGCCCCGTTGTGCCGGTTTCGAGCGCTGCGGCCTCTTCGTACTTGGCGGCGGCAGCTTCCAGTTCGCCTTTCTCCTCGAGCGCCCCGGCAGCCTGCATGGTCTGTTCGAACTTGACGGCCTTGCCGGCGAGTTCCGTCTTCGCCCGCAACTCCGTGTCCCCGGGCTGTGCGGCCAAGGCTTGGGTGTAGCTTTCCAGCGCTTCGGCGTAGCGGCCGGCAGAGAAAGCTTCATCTCCCTTGGCGCAGGACCCGGACGCCCCGAGCGTGGTTGCTTTCTCGGGCGGAAAGATGATGGGCGGCGCCACGGTCGGCGCTTTGGCGTGGCGCGCAACCGCAAAGACAATTCCAGCCGCCAGGATGGCCAGCAGCACGAACACGCCGGCGAGCGCGCCCTTTCTGGAGGGGGCGTAGAGCGGCGGCTGTGCGGACAGGCCGGAACTGAACGCTGTCGGGGACGCGCCGCCTTCAGCCGGGACAAACGGCGGCGGGGGCGGAACAGGCTTGCCCTTGGCGAGGCCCTCAAGCAGCTCCACGACCGCCTGGGCGCTAGCCGGACGGTCTTCACGCCGTTTGGCCAGCAGGTGCAGCAGCAGGTTGCGCACGTTCTGCGAAAGGTCCCGGCGCAGCGCGAGCGGATCGGGCGGCGGCTCAAACTTGTGCTTGAAGAGCAGGTTCATCACGGAGCCCGAGTTGAAGGGCGGCTGGCCCGTGAAGACGCGGAAAAACGAAGCGCCCAGCGAATACAGGTCGGTGCGCGCATCCGCATGTTCGCCGTCGGCCTGCTCGGGACTCATGTACATCGGCGTGCCCAGGCAGGCGCCGGTGGCGGTGAGCTGCGAGGTGGAGGCGGACTCCATCACCAGCCCGAAATCCACCAGGCGCAGGATCTTGTCCTTGCCCAGGAGCATGTTCTCCGGCTTGATGTCGCGGTGGACCAGGCCCTTGGCGTGCGCGGCCGCGAGGCCCTTGGCGGCTTGCAGCAGCAGCTCCAGGCCTTCCGCCTCGCTGAGCTGTTGCTGCGGCTGCTCATCCGCGTGTTTTTGCAGGCTGGAGCCGTCCACCAGCTCCATTGCGATGTAGTACTGCCCGTTCTGTTCGCCGGCGTCGTAAACCTGGACGACGTTTTCATGGCGCAGTTGCGCCACAGTGCGGGCCTCGCGCAGGAAGCGGGCGACGTATTCGGCATTGGCGGCCAGTTCCGCGGGCAGAATTTTCAACGCCACGGGCCGTTCGAGGGTGCCGTGGACCGCGCGATAGACGGCGCCCATGCCGCCCTGCCCGATTTTGGACACGATCCTGAAGTTGCCTATGGATTCGGGGATACCGGTCGTAGCCATGCCTATCCTGGGCTTTCTCTTGGAGCAACAGGACTTCTCTCTCCAAGACGATTATAGGCCCTGTGCGCTTCAATGCAACGCGCCGGGCAAAATGGTCCAGGAGCCGGGTATAACTTGATTTTCGTCTCACGGACAGGGAAACTGCCACGCGGGCCGAGTGAGGTTCGTCATGAAATGGGTGCTGATGACTCTTCTGAGTATCGGGTTGATGGTTTTCTTGGGCGGAGCGACAGTGCTGTTCATCGCGGGCTGCCTGGCGGGCGGACTGCACTGGTTGCTGCACTTTGAGTACTATCAGGGGTTCGTGCTTAGTGTCGGCGCAATGATTGCCGTCTGCCTGGTGGGTAACGCGATGGCCACCCATGCTCTCGCAGAAGTGCCTCTGGCGTTCCGCAGATTGTTCAGCCCAGTGAGCGAGGAGGAAACGGAGGATGCGGAGCCTGGAGACGAGGAACCAGCCGGGTCGGGCACCAGGTGGTTCGCGGCCTGCCCCTGTGGCAGCAACAAACCTTTCGCCCGTTGTTGCGGCAGCCGCGCGTTCAAAAAGAAAAGCTGACAGCGCGGCAAGACAATAGATGACAAGCGGCAGGTGCCGTGGTATAGTACGCGCAGTTTAGTTCTTGGGTCTTCTTCCAAGAGGGGGGCAAAGGAGCAGCCTGCATGTCCGAGTTTCCACGCACGATGATCGAGAACGTTTCCGTTTCGCGCATGTTGATTGGCATCAACTGGTTTTACGGTTACTCCCACACCAGCAAGGCGAAGGACAATCTGATCGTCAAGTACCAGACGCGGGAGCGGCTGGCGGAGACGCTCACCGTCTTCATGAAGGCGGGCGTTGACACGCTGTACGGCGTCTGCCCTCAGCCGCCGTTGCTGCTGGACGCCATCAAGGACGCTGAGCAGGCTACAGGGCGCAAGTGCATCACTACCACGGTGCCTGTCCTGAACATCGCGCCGGGCCAGGCCGCCTTGGATGACACC
>JBEKKG010000340.1:0-10286 GCA_050010835.1 Planctomycetota bacterium | reverse complement strand
TTGGATTGATCACGGCGCGAAGCCGGAGGCCGCGGCCTACGAGTATGCCGTGGTTCCCGGCGTGGAGGAGGAGGCCTTCCAAACCTGGATCTCACGCAAGGCCGTCGAGGTGCTCCACAACACGCCGGAGTTGCAGGCAGTGCGGCATAAGGAGTCCGGCGTGCTGGGGGCGGCCTTCTACAAGCCTGGCCGCCTGGAGGCCAGCCCGTCGGTGGCTGTGGACAAGCCTTGCCTGGTGCTGGCCGTGAAACAGAAAGGCGCGGTGCGCATCGCGGTCTCCAATCCCGAGAACCAGCCGCTACAGGCCGAGGTGCTGGTGGAACTGCCCCTGCAAGGCGAGGGCGTTGCACACCCGGATGGCAAATCGTCCCGCATCCTCTTCGACCTGCCTGCCGGGACGGATGCCGGCAAGAGCGTGGTCAAGACGTTCACTATTGAGAATTGAAAATCGAAAATCCAAAATCGAAAATGCATTCACTCGATTTCCACTTCGGCCGGCATGATAATCGCCGGGTTGGCGCCGGCAGGCCGCGGAGGCAGCTCCACTTTCATGGCCTTCCAGCCGCGGTGGCGGAGCGTGCCGAACAGGGGCACTTTGTCCGTGACTTTGCCTGTCAGGCGGACAGCTAAGGCGTCGTAATTGCCGCCGAGGGACACTACTTCACCCTCCTTTTCCTGAAACACAGGTGTGATGGCCATGTACTTGCGCAAGACCCGGCCGCACCGGGCGTGAATCTCTCTCACGGCTGCGCCGACCTTGTCGTCACCCAGACTGTCGAGGTCCTCATTCAGGAAGTCCACCAGCCGGCCTTCGTGCTGCAACAGCGCCAGCAGCAGCACCGGGCCGTGGGTGTCCGGCACGGTTTTCAGCACTTCGCGCACCGTTTCCCTGGGCACCTCGCGGATCGTTTCTTTCACAATCTCGTGCGGCACGTCGCGCATTGCCTCCTTGGCGACTTTAGCCGGAACTTCCTTGATGACCTCTCTGATGACTTCTACAGGGACTTCCTTAATGACTTCTACCGGGACTTCCTTGACGACTTCTTTGATGACCTCCACCGGGACTTCCTTGACGACTTCTTTGATGACCTCGACCGGGACTTCCTTGACGACCTCTTTGATGACCTCCACCGGGACTTCCTTGACGACTTCTTTGATGACCTCCACCGGGACTTCCTTGATGACTTCTTTGATGACCTCGACCGGAACTTCCTTGATGACCTCTTTGATGACCTCGACCGGAACTTCCTTGATGACTTCTCTGACAACCTCGACGGGCACTTCACGGATGATCTCGCGCGGCGGCGGGGCATCGCGCATGGGTACGGCTACTTCGCGGATCACCTCGCGGATTTCAGGCGGGTCTTTGAGGCCGGCCAGCGCGCGGTGCAGACGCGTGGCCGGTTCACCGCCTCCCAAAGCAGTAAAGAAACAACGGCAAGCCAAGTGCAGGCCCATGACTCCCTCCAGGCGACACCTTAGGTTGAGGTGCAGGGTAAGACGGACAGCGTGAAACGTGAAGCGCAAAACTGAGTTGAAGCAGTGCCTTGACCTGACCTCGCCGTGTACGTTTCGCAGTCTACTCCCGCGCCTGGGCTTGAAGAAGAGTGAGGTGGCTTTATGCCTTGTCAATAGCGAACATCCCAATCTCAATCGTTTAGTTCCCATGAATGACTGACAAGATTTGTGAGCCCAATTGACAAGATTTGGTCTATGCGGTTCCAGACTGAAACCTTCTGCAAGCAGGATTACTCAACACTCTTCCGTTCACACAAGTGCATTCCTTCTCTTCTAGGGGCCAATCGAGCGGATTGTCACCAACGAACGGCTGTGTAATTCGTTGTCATTACAGCGTGTTCCATAAGGGCGTAGTGAGGGCTGAGCTTTCGTGTCTGGCCCTATTCGCATGTTGCAAACAGGAAGCAAAGTGGTGCTACGAAATGGTCTCAAGAGAACTGGCGTTTGGCACACAGTTTGTGCACCTTGAAGGATAGGAAGCAAGTGTGGGAAAAGGCTACCCATGGATAGGTCAACATTAACAAGGGGCTTTGGCTGGGCATAGGCGGACGGGGTTCTTCCGTGGAGGGACCTGCCAACTGTGATAGCGGTCAGGCACGAGAGAAAGGGGTGCAAGATGAAACACAAGGGCTTTACCTTGATCGAACTGATGATTGTGGTTGCGATCATCGCCATCATTGCAGCAATCGCTATTCCCAGCTTGCTGCGTTCCCGCATGGCGGCCAATGCCACGGCTGCTGCGGCCTCATGCAAAGCCTTCGCGGAGGCCGAAGAGATCTACCACCGCACGGACTACGACAAGAATGGCGTGTTGGAGTACGCGCAAACCCTTTCCGGCAACTACAGTTTGCTGGAGACTCAGGCCGGCAGTGGCGATCTGGCGCTGGTTGACAAGTCGTTTGCGCTGGCCGAAGGGCAGCCAGGGACAGCCACACCGAAGGCAGGCTACGTCTTCACCGTGCTGACTCAACAGGGCCTATGGGATGTGTGCTTCGCCCGCGGCCTATGACAGCACGGGCCGCGATTCCTTCATGATCAACGGCAACGGCACCATTTTCCAGAAGGACCGCGGCACTGGCACCACCATTCACGAGACGTGGTTCAATCCTGACACCGCCACCAATGCGGTGGGTGGCCCTTGGTCTCCGGCTGACTAACCGGCTCTTTCCCATCCTTGCTTGACAGAAAGGCGACCCAAGGCCGCCTTTTTGTTTGAGGCGTCAGGCATTGGGCATTAGGCTTTGCCACCTCACCGCACGCCCCGAAACCGGAAGCCTAATGCCTGCTCAAAGCGTCCACCCTTTCCTGTATTCCGTCTTCACGTACTTGTTCGCCTCGGCGAGGTTGGTGACCTTCAGGCTTTCGGCGTCCCACTCGATGCGCGCATCCACGCGTTTGGCGATGTTGCCGAGCAGGCACATTTCGGTGAGCGGGCCGGAGTAACTGAAATCCGCGCCGGCGGGCTTGCCCGCTTTGCAGGCCCGCGCCCAGTCCTGCTCATGGGGCATGGTGATGCGCGGGATCTTCTGCTCGGGCCGCTTGTATTCTTTCATCAAGGCCTCGGGAATCAGGCGCGGACTCTCGCCGTAGACACCCGCCATGATCTTGCCCTTGGTGCCCTTGAAGAGCAGGCCGCCTTCATTAGGCATCTTGCGGTCCGCTTCCAGTTCCTCTGGCCGCGGCGGGCGCGTGCCCTCGTACCAAGTCAGCTTCAGCGGCGGGAATTCGGCGCGCGCGGGAAAGCGGAACGTGACAATGGCCGAAAGTGGATGCGTCTCCGGGTTCAGCCCGCAGGAAGTCGCTTCGATGCTGGCAGGCGGCGGCAGCTTCAAGGCCCAGAAGGCGGAATCCAGCGTGTGCGCCCCGCGATCGCCCATCATGCCACAACCAAAGTCCCACCAGCAGCGCCACACCGTGGGGTGGTAAGCCGGATGGTAGGGGCGTTCAGGGGCGGGCCCCAGCCACAGGTCCCAGTTGAGATTCTGCGGGGGCGCCGGCGTATCCTTGGGCCGCTCGCTCCACCGCGAGCTCCAACCCGCGTGGCCCCAGGGGTAATAAGTCAGGCTGCACCAGGCCTCCACTTCCCGCACTTCCCCGATTGCGCCGTCCCAAATCCACTCGCAGATCAAGCGCGCGCCGTCCATGGAATGGCCCTGGATGCCCATTTGCGTGGTAACGCCGGTCTCCTTGGCGGTCTTCGCCAGCATGCGCGCTTCATAGACGTCGTGAGTCAGCGGCTTCTGCGTGTAGACGTGCTTGCCGGCTTTCATCGCGGCCATGCTGATGACTGCGTGCGTGTGGTCGGGGGTGGCGATCAGCACGGCATCCAGGTCCTTTTGCTTGTCGAGCAACTCGCGATAATCGGAGTACAGCTTGGCGTTGGGGTAGCGCTTGATTGTGTGCGCGGCGAAGTTCGGGTCCACGTCGCAGAGCGCGACGATGTTCTCAGTTTCGAGTTGCTTCAGGTTGCCGCCGCCCATGCCGCCGACGCCGACACCGGCGATGTTGAGCTTATCGCTGGGGGCAAGCTGCCGGCCCCCGGCCAGCACGTGGCGCGGCAGGATGGTGACCGTGGCAGCGCTGGCGGCCAGTCCCAGAAAACGGCGGCGGGCAAGGCTCTCGTTCTTCATCGTGCAGTCTCCTTTTCAAGCTCCCTGTATTATACACGAGCGAACTGAGAAGAAAAGCGCGCTGTCACGGGGCAGAGTGCATTTCGCTGAATGTAGCGCAGACTTCCAGTCTGCTGTATCGCGGGCTTCCAGCCCGCAGAACGTCCCTTGGCTCTCTTGACGCTCACACAGCAATGCAGGCCCCGCCGACTGGAAGTCGGCGATACAGCAGGCTGGAAGCCTGCGCTACACATCGCTCCCATTCCTCCTATGTGTCCCATAGCAGGCCACGGTACGTTCCCCGTGGCGCAAGTTGGCAACTTGCGCTACTCCCGCTTGCTTACGCGCGCGGCTCGGACATTGAACGGTTACGACAATCGCCTACTTCCTGGCGCGTCCAGGACCTCGCGGACTTTAAGACCCAGAAGACCGGGTGTGACAGGCTTGGCCACCAGCAGGATGCCGCGCCGGCTCAGCTCCTTGGCAATGCCGGCTCGATCAAAGTGGCCGGACACGGCCAGAACCTTCATGGACGGCTTGAGGGCGGCTGCGCGTTCGGCCAGTTCCAGGCCGCCCATCTCAGGCATAACGACATCGGTGAGGAGCAGGTGGATCTGTTCCGTGCTCGCTTTTATGATCTCCAGTGCTCGCACGCCATCGCGGGCAGTCACGGCCTTGTAGCCGTACCCTTCCAACACATCCACGATAAAGCCACGGACTTCGTCCTCATCCTCAACGACGAGGATGGTTTCGTGGCCCAGTTTCACCGCGGGTAGTGTGGTGCTGGTTCCTCCCGTCGGGGCTTTGGCCTCCAGCGCCGGCAGGTAGACGCGGAAGGCAGCGCCCTTGGCGGGTTCGCTTTCCACCTCGATGTAGCCGCCGTTCTGTTTGACAACCCCATAGACGGTCGCCAGGCCCAAGCCCGTGCCTTTCCCGAGCCCCTTGGTGGTGAAGAAAGGCTCGAAGATGCGGGCCTTGACCTCTTTGCTCATGCCGCAGCCGGTGTCGCTGACCCGCAGGACCGCATACTTGCCCGGGATCAAGCCTTGGCGCGTGCGGCAGAACTCTTCATCCACGGCCGCGTTAAGAGTCTCGACAGTCAGCGTGCCACCGCCCGGCATGGCGTCTCGCGCATTTACAGCCAAGTTGAGGAGGACCTGGTCAAGCTGGGAAGGGTCGGCGTTCACCGCCCACAGCGCCTCGTCAAGGGTCGAAGACAGCGTAATATCCTCGCGCAGCAGCCGGCGCAGCATCTTGGTCAGATTGCGGATGACGTTGTTGAGACTAAGGATCTTTGGCACAGTGGGCTGCTGGCGGCTGAAGGCCAGCAACTGCTGCGTCAGCGCCGCCGCGCGCCGGCCTGCTCTAAGGATCTGTTCGACATCCCCGCGCACGCGGCTGCCGGATTTGAGGCGTTGGAGCGTCAATTCGGCGCGCCCGCAGATGACCGTCAGGATGTTGTTGAAATCATGGGCGACGCCGCCGGCAAGCTGGCCGATCGCCTCCATCTTCTGCGCCTGCCGGGAGACCTCTTCCAGTTTCTTCCGCTCGGTGATGTCGCGAACCGTGGCTTGGACTATGACCTTTCCCCACTGCTCCATCCTGGTCAAAAGCACGTCCGCAGGGAACTCCTCACCGCCGATGCGCCGGTGCGTCCACTCGAAAAAGTGGGAGCCTTCGCGCACGGCCGTCTCAATCATCTCCTTGGATTTTTCGGCGGACGCGCGCCCATCTGGCTGCCGCTCGGGAGAAAGTTCCCATGGCACGTGAGAAATGAACTCCGCCTCGTTCTTCGCTCCGAACATTTTCACGGTGGCCGGGTTCCCGGAGGTGAATTTCCAGGAAGGAGGCTCAATGGTCATGATGGCGTCACGGGAGCTTTCGAAGAGGCACCGGTACTTCTCTTCACTCTTCCGCGACGCCTCCTCCGCCCGCTTGCCCTCGGTGATGTCGAGCATCACGCCTGAGAACACCACCTCATCACCCGCTCGAACCGGCTGGGAGATGCCGTGGAAGAAAAGTTCTTTGCCGTCGGGCCGGATAAAACGGCCCTCATACTCCCACGGACTGAAGCGCTCTACGGCACGCCTGATCGAGGCCAGGAACGCCGCTCGCTCCTCCGGGGGCATGCAAGCCGTGAAGCGCGGGAACACTTCGTCAAGCGGGAGGGTCCTGCTCAGACCGAAGACCTCCTCGACGCGTTGGCTGATGAAGTACAGCCCCATTTCGCCGGACGGCCGGGCATAGAACTGGTAGAGCACACCCGGAAAGCTGTCGGCGATGCCCTCTAGCCGGGCCTCGCTCTCCCGCAACGCCTGCGCCTTCTTGCGCGTGGTGATGTCGCGGATGTTGCACTGGATCACTTTCTGGCGGTTCGCAAGATAGACGTTGCTGATGAACTCCACTTCGATCTGCCGCCCGTCGGCGGTTTCCAACGGTTTGTCTTCGTAGCGCACGTACTCCTTCTGCTGCAATTCCGCGAAGCTGGCTTGGTTGGCGACGATGTCCTTGAAGAGTCCCAGTTGCCAGATCTTCTTTGTGAGGAATGCCTCGCGCGAGAAACCCAACAGCTTGACCAGGAACGGGTTCACATCCACGATCGTCCCGGTCTCGGCATTGAGGATCAGAATACCGTCTTTGGCCGACTCGAAGAGCCGGCGATAGCGGAGTTCGGAAGCGTGCAGCACCTCTTCCGCCCCCTTGCGCAGCTCGTCCGCCTGCAGGGCTTTCAGAGTTCTGCCGCCCGTCATGGCTCTTCTCCTTGGTGAATGGTCCCTGGATGAGAGCCTGTCTCTGGAGGTTGCTTCTGTTTTCCCTCTCCCTTTGCGGGAGGGGCATGTCGGAGCCTGCTGAAATACGCCTTGTGGCCTCATGCCCCCCCCCTTGTTCTCACATTCTTACATCGTGCATAGCACAATGCAACTTTTTTCCAGATGATTTCTTGAATTTTTCTATGTTTTTTTATCAAATGCCTCCGAGCCGCGGGTGCACGTCGCTGAATGTAGCGCAGACTTCCAGTCTGCTGTATCGCGGGCTTCCAGCCCGCAGACGTCTTTTGCTTCTGGCAGCGCCCCGAGCTATCCAGGCCCTGCCGACTGGAAGTCGGCGATACAGCAGGTTGGAAACCTGCGCTACAACAGCGCAGCAGCCGCATCCAGCGACGTGTACCCCTCCGAGCCGCGCGCGTAAGCAAGCGGCAATGTCCGCTCCCTCACGGTCGCGGCTCGGACTGAAGGGTTGCCCATAATCTAATATTATTCCTATTGACTTGCTGTAATCCATCCATAGTATTATACTCTGAATAGTGTGGTTTGCGCCGGGGAGCGCATGGCCACAGGATGTCGCGGAGACGCCTCTGGCAATGGCATCCGAATGAGGAGAGAAGCAGCATGGAAGAGCAGCGGGGGCTCATACTGCGGTTGCCCGAACAGGTCAGGCAAGACGTGAAGGGTTACCGGGCGCAACTGGAGAGGTTCCAGCGGGGAGAAATATCCGCGCTGGCCTTCCGGGCCATCCGTGTGCCCATGGGCGTCTATGAGCATAGGCAAGAGGGCCACTACATGGTCCGCGTGCGCTTGGGCGCGGGGCTGGTGCTGCCCGAACAACTGCGGCGCCTCGCGGAGTTGAGCCGGGCTCACGGCAATGGCGTGCTGCACTTCACCACCCGCCAGGACATTCAGATTCACGACGTCTCCCTGGCGGACACTGCCACCGTTCAAGAGCAGCTTCTTGAAGCCGGCTTGAGCGCGCGCGGCGGCGGCGGCAACAGCGTGCGCAACATCACGTCCTGCCCGCGTTCCCTGGTGTGCCCCAAGGCGGTTTTTGACGTGGCGCCGTACGCGATCGCGGCCGCGGAGTATCTGTTGCAGAGCAAGAGTTCCTTCAATCTGCCGCGCAAGTTCAAAACGGCCTTCTCCGGTTGCGGTTCCGATTGCGCTCTGGCTTCGGTAAATGACGCGGGCTTCTTCGCCCACGTGCAGGACGGCCGCAAGGGTTTCGCCGTCTATGCAGGCGGCGGACTGGGATCCCACGCCGCGGCCGGCGTGCTGGTCGAGGAGTTCATCGGCGCCGAGGAAGTCTTCGAGGTCCTCGAGGCCCTGAAACGGCTCTTCGACAGGCTGGGCGACCGCCTCAACAAACATGCGGCGCGCCTGCGGTACGTCGTGAAGCGCCTCGGCGCGGAGGGGTTTGTGGCCGAGTACCGCAAAGAGCGCGCAGCGGTCCGCCAGGAGGGACTTGCCGGCCAGGTCCCGGCCATCCGCGATCTGGCCGCGTTGCACTTGCCCGGCTATGCGGATTCCGGGGGCGGATTCCGGGGACATGACCCGATTTCCGGCTGTTTGGAAATCGGGATCGTGTCCCCGGAATCCGCCGGCTCTTTGGAAATCGGGTCATGTCCCCGGAATCCGCCCGGTGCGCTGTCGGAGAAACTGCCGGGGCGGTTCACGCTGCACCTGCTCTTGCCCAACGGCTGCATCCCTGCCGGCGATCTGGCAAGGATTGGTGAGATAGCGGAGCGCTTCGGCCTCGGCCTGGTGCTGGCCACGCAACAGCAGGACCTGCTGATTCCAGGCGTCTCGGGAGCGCGCATCGCGCCGGCGCAGGATGCACTGAAGTCGCTCAGCATTGACGTCCTGCAGCCCCGGCCCCAAGTGGTCGCTTGCGCCGGCGCATCCACCTGCAAGCTGGGCCTGTGCCTTTCTCCGCGGCTGGCCGAAGAGCTGGCAGGGCGTTTCCAGGCGGCGGGGCTGAATGGCAAGGCCCTCAGCGCCGCCATCCGCATCAGCGGCTGCCCAAACTCCTGCGGCGACCATTCCATCGCCGCGATCGGACTTGAGGGCAAAGCCAAGCGGCACCAGGGCCGCTTGATGCCGTGCTACGAGATCCTGGCCGGCGGGAAGCCCGGCGAAGGCAACGCGCGGTTTGCGCAGCGGCTGGGGACCGTTCCGGCAAAGGCTGTGCCAGGTCTTCTCGTGGAAGCGCTTACCCGTGGGCTGACAGGCGCGGAAGACTTGCGGAAGTTGGTGGCCGCGCGGGCCGAGATTCCCGCTGACGCGCCCGACGACTACTATGTTGATTTCGGAGCGGACAAGCCGTTCAGTCTGGCCGGGCGCGGCCCGGGAGAATGCGGCGCGGGCGTGCTGGACGTCGTCAAGGTGGACATTGAGGAGGCGGCGGAGGCCTTGCAGTCCGCGGCAGGGGCCGGCCAGAGCGCCGCGATCCACCGGGCCATCGTTGCAGCCGCGCGCGCGCTGCTGCCCGTCTTCGGAGTCGAGGGCCGGAAGGACCGCGAGGTTTTCGAGGCGTTCCGCGAGCGGCTGGTCGCCGCCGGTTGGGTGCGGCCGGACACCCAAGAGCTGCTTGCCGCGGCGCTGGATTGGCGTCTTGGCGACCGGCCGTCACTTGAGGACCTTGCCGCGAGAACAAAGCAGCTTGTTGAGCGGGTCAGGGAACTCTTCGGGTCCCTGGATGCAAGCCTGCATTTCAAAGCGCAGCCCTACGCTGCGAGCGCCGGCGTCCCTTCCGGCCTCCCTGCCGCCAGCCCACGCTGCAAGTCGGTGGACCTGCGGGGTGTGTCTTGCCCGGTGAACTTCGTGCAAGCCAAGATCGCCCTGGAGCAGCTCAAGGTCGGCGAGGACCTTGAGATACTGCTCGACTGCGGCCAGTCGGTGCGGAACGTCCCCGCCAGCTTCGCCGACCAGGGCCAGGAGGTGCTGTCTGTGAGTACCGTGGGGGACCATTTCCGCGTGTGTGTCAGGCGCAGCAAGTAAGGGCTGCGGCACTGCTGCGCCAAAGAGAGATGAGCACGCCAAAGAAGTGAGTGCCTCTCCCCAGTCCGGGTGCATGGCAGCAAATGCAGGTCTCCTATGGAGCGCCAGCGTCCCGCCGGCTTTCGTCGGCGCGCCATTACATCGCCGGGCATAGGCCGGCGGGACGCCGGCGCTCCATTTGCTGCCATGCCCCCCCAGTCCGCACCTCTGAGAGCGCCGGGGAGAATCGAGGGGCGGCTTTGGAGGCCCTCCTATGAAGACTGTTTCCCGCCCCTCTACTTTTTCCAGCCGCCTTCATAGGTAAAGAGGGGGACTGAACGGTTTCGATTTTTTGTAACCGTTCACCCTCTCCCGCGGGGGGAGAGGGCCGACGTGAGCGAAGCGAACG
>JBEKKG010000339.1:0-7796 GCA_050010835.1 Planctomycetota bacterium | reverse complement strand
ACCTGCGTTGCTCTGTGACGGTCTCGGCAGAGGAGGACCGTAGTAAGGCATGATCGTGCCGGCGTATCGCGGAAAGTCCTTTGAGCCGCCGGATGAAGCTCTCCACTTCTGCGCCGGATGTGGCCTGGGCGTCCGCGTAGTGACGGTACAGGGCGGTTTCGCCGCCGATCAGGTCAAGGGTGGCAGCGGCGCGCAACTCACTTATGACAAAAAGTGGATCGCTCAGGTCTCTGTGCCTCTGAAAAAGTGATTGTAGTGCGGTGAAGAGCTCGCGGTGTCTGGGGAGATAGAAGTCTTCAGCCTTCAGATCGCCGTCAAAGGCAATGGCAGCCGCCGCGGATTCGGCTTCGCCTGGCAAGGGTGGCTGGAGGATAGACGCCAGCGCGCCGCGTTCCGCGTTTTCATCATGCGCGGGTACTGCCTCCGCTGCCTGCCGTGCCTTCGGTGCTGGCGTGCTCATCTCGACGCCTCCTGGCCGGCGGGGGCGGCGGGGGCGCTGAATGCCGGCAGAAACGGCGCGTTTGACGGGGCGGCAGGCTGGGTATCGAACGTGGGCAGGAACGCGCCGGGGGGCGGCGTGGCGGATATGACAATGAAACCACGGCGGCACAACGCAGCACGCGCGCGTTGAGCACGTGCCGTATCGTTGGACGCAAGCGCCTGTTCAAGTTCCCAAAAGAGAACGGTTGGCGGGTCGGTTCGGCACATCGGGCGAATCTCCTTCGCCCTTAGCTCAGAATTGCTTATCTTGTTGCTTAAGTTCGGCGTTCTACCTATGGAAAAACATCTTAAAGATTTTGCTTATCTCGCTCCTTAAGGTAGCTCGACTTTAGGGCCTGGAAAACCCTGTCACGGCAAACAACGCTCGGTGGCACTTCACAAAGGCGCGCGATTTCTGCATCTGGAATCTCGCCCTTGGTTTGTCGAACATAATTGAGAGCGCGTCGGTGCCAGTGTTTTGGTTCGTTCTTCTTGCTTCGCCGGCGCAAGCGCTTGACAATCCGCTCGGCCTCGCTGGCAGCCGGCGCGGGCGGGGTGACGGTGGGCGGGGACAGCCTGAACGCTGCGAGCCGAAGCTGGCCGGCCTCCCGCAGCTTGAACATACACCTATTCCAATCGCCCGTTTGCAGTAATTCCGGGACCATACAGCGAAGTTCGCGGGGCTTGATTTTGTCCACTGTGATCGCGGTTACATAGTCATGGTCAAGACACCAGTTCACCAGGGTTAGGTCCTGGTCAAGGGCTTTGAAGTCCGCGGGTAGGTCACCTCCCTTGCAGGACAATGGGTTAGCCTGCTGCACAAGTGTCAAGAATTGGAATATCCAGCGGGCAATTTTGGGCTGGGCCTCAGCATCGTAATTGACGCAGTGCTCTTTCGTGTTCCTGAATTCGACGGCGTTCATGTGCGCGCTTCCTTCGCGCTTCCTGTTTGTGGATGCTAGGGACAGGTGGCAGGAAGATTCCACCGTTTCGCTTGCAAGGCTAGTCCCTAGCACAATCCTACCGTTTCTCTTCCTTCTGCCGGTGCGGGGCCATGAGCGCGTCACTCAGCGTCACGCCGTGGGCCTGGGCGTAGTTGCGTAGCGTCGTCAATTCGCCCTTGGTGATACGCAGGCCCACGAAAATGGTCTTGGGTTCTGACAGTGCTGGTCGCCGTCCTGTCCGGTACTTGTCCGCTGCAATCTCGCGTCGTGTTCTCCTGGCGCTCATGGTTGTATCCTACCCTATCGTTAAACGGAAGTCAAGGCCAAAATCCGAGAATCCGAAAAAGTCCTTTTCGGCGTAACCCCGTGCTAACTTATCACGGGGTCACCAGTTCAAGGCCACGTGGCCTTACTGCATGGCCGTCAAGGGGTTGGGCTGGCCGCGGGCTGGGGCTGCGGGGCCGTTCCTGGGGCATTGGGGGCCACAATGGGGGCCGGAATGGGGCCATTTTGGGGCTGCTGTTCGGGCGGCAGGCCAGCCAGGCCGTTCAGGCGCGCGACCAGTTTTTCTTTTTGCTCCGCGTCAAGGGCGAGATCGTAGTGGATGAAGTCCGTCACTCTCTGCACAGGCTCCTTCATGTACTCGACGGCGCGCCGTTTGATTTCATCTTCCGGCGCAAGGCGCGCAAAAAGGTTGCTGTGGCGACGTTCGAGAATCCAGGCATGGGCCGTCCAATTCTGTTCGCCGGCCCGGTGGATGTTCTCAAGCATGGCGAACATACCGTCCGCTTGGGCCGTTTTTAGAGTCTCGCAAAACTCCCGTGTCGCGGCCTCGCGGTCAGTCAACTGTTCGCCGCGCGCGGATTTCTTGTTGGCGGCGGCGCCCTCCGCTCGCCAGCGATATAGTGAACTGGCGTCAACGCCAGCGGCCTGGGCTGCATCCTCCCACGTCATTCCAAGACTGACGGCGCGCAAGAGGCGCTCCCGTACCTGCTCGTTTTGCAGAAGCAGTGGCCGGCCCGGGCGCGGCTTCGCGGGCGTCTTGCCGTAACCGGCCGCCAAGACCAGCTTGTGCAGCCATTCCGCCTGGCCGCTGCTGGCCTGGCGTAGCATCCCTGCTAATTTGGCCCTTTGTGAGTCGGTGGGTTCTGGGGCTGCCATGAGTCACCTTCCTTAAGGTTTGCAGAATTCGGCGGACCTTAAAAAGGAATGGGTCCCGTGGGCTGCGGCAGTGGGCCTGAGCCTTCACCAGAGCCGCCCTTCCACTCGCCTTGTTCGTAGTGCCCGCCCTTACTGACCTGCTGGCGCTGCTGCGTCCGGTTCAACTTTCCGGCGGCGCGGCGCGTGCCTTGAAGTTTGCTGCGTTGTTTCGCCATTGTCCTTTTCCTCCTGTGGTGCTGGTAGGGCGCGTGCCAAGCCCTCAATCCAGTCGAGTGAATCCGGCTGTGGCTTGCCGGCGCTGAGTGCGCCTTTCAGCAAAGCCAGCCTGCATTTTTCGACGCCAAGGGCAACTTGAAGATTGCCGGCGCTGAAGGCCAGGCCGTACAAGTCGTCCAGCCTGCGAAGTGAAACCGCGAAAGCCAACTTTGGGTCAACGTTCAAACTGGCCTTGAGGAAGTCTTGCGCGGCGGCGAAGAGTTCGTCCGATTGCGCGCGCGTCAAGTGCCACGGCCTGCCGGTTACATCCTGATCGCCGGGGCGCGGGGTTAGGTTTGCCCATTGGGAAAGCTCCGACTGAGTGAGTCCGCGGGACACCTCGGCGGCGGCAAGCTCGATGCGTTCCTGGGCATTCATCGGCGCCGGGCCTCCGTGTGGATTTGCTCGAGAATCCCGGTGTAGAAAGCGTAAAGCGCCCGGTCGTTGGTGACGGTGAACTGCTCATAGCTGCTGCAACTGCGCAAGTTTGCGCTGCCTTCTGCCACGATGAAGCGCCCGTCCGTGAAGGCGGCGGCAATGATCTTTAAGTGTGCAAGCGCCGCTGTGAACCAAGTCAAGCGGGCGCGCAAGACGGCTATCGTGTCGGCTTCGCTGTCCTGGCATTGCCAGTAGACGCTGACCAGCAAGCGGCAACGCTGCACGGCTCCGCAGTCCAGAAGCTCAAGCAGTCGGCCTGCGTTTTTGGCATTGAAACCAAGGCTGGCAAGATACAGGTCGGTGATGGTGGCCGGTCCCGCCAGCACCAGCATAGCGTCAATGAGGCTGAAAAAATCGTACTTGGCCGGCGGGATAACGCAGTGCCACGTCTCGCCTGGGGCTGGAAGTCCACCAAGCACTTCTGCGGCGGTGCGGGCCTTCCGGGCGTCAATGAAGCGGCGGCCTGCCGGCGTGTGCCTGAAGGTCGGCACGGCGGGTCCGGCAGGCGCCGGTGATAGCGGTGCGATTTTGGACGGGGATGGCCCAAGTATGAGCATCTACGCCGGCTCCTTCACCATGCTTTCCACGGCCTGCAACAGTTCGGCGCCCGTGACATACGGGAATTGCGCCACGATGTTTCTGAGTGGGCGAAGCAGGGTTCCAGCCACGATGATCCTGGTCAAATCATCCACCTGTTTCTTCTCTGCCAAGTCAGTGAGAAGCTGCCCGACAAGTCGCCGCTGCCGGGCCGTGATTTTAGGCTTGCGTTTACGTGGCTGCATGGGTTTTCTCCGTCTCTGCCCGCTGCGGGGCCTCATCGAAAAGGCGCGCGAAGCCTGCCAGCGGCGTGGCCTGGTGCGCGGACATAGAAAACTTGTTGGCGTCTGTCTCGAAGAGATCGGCCTCTTTCGCCAAGCCAAGTTCGGGAAGTGGCATTTTCTCAAGATACTGCTCGCGGATTGGCTGGGCGTCCTCAGTGCTTGCGAGAATATTCCTCGCCCGGTCGCGTCCGACAGCCTGGGCGAGTTTGGCGATTCCAGCGGCGATTTCGCCAAGCGCCTCCTGCCTTATCCTGGTGGCCTCGGCCCGCATTCGGGCAATCTTCGCTTGCAGGATCGGGATGGCGGCGGCTCCGATTGCGTCGCCCTTCTCCGTGAGCATTTTCCGGGCAACGGGCAAGACGCGGATAAGCTCCGTCAACCTGGCCTGCATGTTTTTGATTTCCTTGGGCGGGGCAGGGGCGGCACGGTCTTCGAGGCTGGCGCGGGCCGCGGCTTCGGCGTGCCTGGCCTCAAGCGGCGGCAGGTCCTTTTCGAGTGCCGCGCGTTCCTCCTGCATGGCCGTCAGCTTGGCCCGGAAGCGGTCAAGGTCCTGGTTCGCGACGGCAAAGTTGAAGTTGTTGTCCACGTTGTTTCTCCGTTCTGATCCGCGATTGTTGCCCGCTGCGCCCGTGCGCGGCGGGGTTGCGTGTGGGTCAGCGCTCAAGGACGGCGGTCCCATTTTTGAGCGCGTTCCACTCGTCCAGCGTGTATTGGCCATTTGCCTGATGGGCGCGTGAAACGACAGTCTTGTTGGTTTGCGCGCGCAAGGCGGGGTCCGCATCGCAAAAAGCCCGGGTGAAGCGGTGAACGTCCCCGCCCGTCAAAAGATGAGCCTGCAAATCGGCACTGCGTTTGATGATCCCGCTAACGGCTTCGCCGGCCGCTGGGCCGCTCAGGCCGTAATTCTTCACGGCCTCTGTCACTTTGCCGATAATGATCTGTTCGGCGGTCACTGGTTCGTCTGCCATTTCCTGTTTCTCCTTCATCTGCGCCCGCGTTGGCGGGCATCTCCTGCACTGCAAGCCGGGCGCCCAGTGCGCCGCGGCGTCACTGTGAAAAAGTTAGCGCTCGAAAGCGCGTTGCAAGAGGGCCTTGTTTTGCTCCTCGGAATTGGGCTTCAAGTTGGGCGCCGGATTGGGCGCGCGTTTGGACGCCTTGAGAAGTGCCTGCTCCTGACTCTCCGGGGGCGATTTCATCAACGGCGGATTGGCGGTGCCGATGACACGATCATTGCAATTTGGCATTCCTGTTCTCCTTTCCTTCGTCTTGTTCCTGCACTGCACCTCGCCGCCGGCACAAGCCAGCGGCACAAAAACGCTGTTACGGGGCGGGCTGTAGCGCGCGCTCTGCGCTGCCCTTACTCATCTGGTCCTTTCGGTCTGGCTCCCGCTGTAATGGGCTGCCAGAATCATTTGAAATCAAAGCAAGGCGTACGCAGGCCCGGAGTGCATCTGCAATGCTCTCTCCCGGTTTCTGCGCCTTTTCCAGCGCTTCGTACAGGTCCCGCGGCATTGCGGCGCTCACCGCGCGCCAGCCGCCGATTCCCTTCCTGCCCGCTCCCGCTCGTGCTCCACCGCGCATTGCTCAAGCCCTTTCGCCTAAGAGTTTCAGGATTTCGGCCTGCCGGCGTTTTGACATACCTGACCAGCGGCGGCGTATGATGTTCACCACGGCGTCAACGTCCCGTGACGATTCCGCGCAACAGGGGCCACAATGGGGGCCATTTTTTGGAGAAACGCTGTCAAAAGCTGTTCTGTCCTGTGCAACGGCTTCTTGACTTATCTCGTTTGTGTGCGTAGGGTTGTGCGGTTCTGTGCAGACTTGGCTATTTTGCGAAAGTCCAATCACACCCACGAGGTCACAGGTTCGAGTCCTGTAGCGCCCACCATCTTCAACTGCGGCAACCTGCTTGTGGCGCTTGCACTTATGGCAGCGCCTTCATCCCCCACAACTTTGCGCGCAACACCTGTGCAACAGGCGGCCTTGGAAATCGCCTCTTGAACGTGCCGGCCTGCGGCTGCGGTTGCTTCCCGAAGTCTCACCGGGTCTGCACTCGCGTAGGTTTCCATAGAAAGCTGTGCGCTGCTGCGCCGGGCCAAGGTCATAATCGTTTTCAAATCTCCACCGCTGCGCACCGCGGCATTGACAAAGGCTTTTCCCAGGCTGTGCCACGTCGCCTTGCCTTCTGGTGTGACCAGCTTCACACCGGCCTTAACGTAATCCGCGTTGATGTACGATGCCGGGTCTCCCCATTTGGGGATTCCCAAGAGCGGTTTTTCTGGCCCCTGTGCTGTGGTCACGGTGCGCAACTTGTTCGCCAGTTCCCGCGTGACAGGCTGCCGATGCTCTTTGCGATCCTCCGAGAAGTCAGCGGCTAGAAAGAGCGACGGGCCAAAAAGGTCCAGGTCCCGGACCCGCAAGCGGAGCAACTCATTCAACCTGAAACCGGTGCCAAGAGCAGTCTCATACCAGATTCGGTGCCGGTCGGGCGCCGCTTTGAGCAATGCTGCGGTTTCTTCATCGGTTAACCTACGTAACAGTGCAAGGGCCGCAGGGCGTGCGAAGAGTCTGGCCGCGATAATCCGTTTCATACTGGCACACGACGCCTTGAAGAAGGAAAACTTCCAGCCACGGCCACGATCACCGAATGCCTTGTTTGAGATGTTGAAACGCGACGGATTGAGACCTGATGTGATAAGCACGGGCGGACGTGGTTCTCGCCATAAGTGGCTTGTGAATCGAGTCAAAGCACATTTGTCAAATCAGGCCGAAAAAAGTCATTCACCTATGTACGCGGGGATAGCCCCGGCTTTCTTCAGCGAATGTGCCGCAGCGCCGAGCAACTCCCCTGCAATCGCCAAGGCATCCGCGGCGGACAACTCCACAGCCACCTTGAACGAAGGCGCGGCAATGTTCACTTCCGTAGGCACACCATGCCGGATTTGTAGGCAAAGCTTGCTATCGTCGCTGTAAACGTGAACTGTGTGGCCGTTTGCCAACGAAGAAAACTGGGCACGCATCCCCTTGGGAGTCATCGGAAACCCTCCTTGTTTGCCTGACGGTTCAGTTGAAAAACCGAACAGTAGCGAATCAATCGTCACTGTTGCACCGGCCCCCGGTGTTACGCAACCAATGTCACATCACGCGAAAGGTCTGCCAGAAGCCGCCTCTTTCTCAAAGACAGGCACAAGAGCGACGTTCAGAGAATCATCAGCTTATTTGAACTGCAAATTCAAGCCTTGGCGTCATAGGTGCGGGGTCTTGATATTTCGCAGGGGATTTCTTGAACGCCACGGCCAGCCGGTGGAGACAACCCGTCTCACTGTGCCCGTGATGGGCGATCCTCAAGCAGCTTTGATTCTTTCGGCGGGGTCGCGGCTGGCGGACATCTATGGGCACTGGCGAAGCAATGGCGTATTGCATCCGAGATATCTGACGCTGGACACCGGGAAGATGTTCCTAGACAATCGGGGCGCATCCGGAGCGACTCTGCTTCGGAAGGAACTCAGGCCCGCAAGGGAGGTCCAAACAATGCCGCGCATTGTTCTCACATGCCACGCCAACCCAAAGCCCGCCATTCTAGGCGGGACGCCGCTGGTGACGCCGGCCATGCAGCCGGCCTGGCCCCAGCACGGGGCGCCCGAACGCCAGGCAATCCTGGGCGTGCTCAAGAGCGGTCGCTGGTGGCGGGGCGGCA
>JBEKKG010000338.1:0-7797 GCA_050010835.1 Planctomycetota bacterium | reverse complement strand
CCCGTGGCATCCTCCAGCGCATTGAACCAGTCCGGGGTCGTGACACTGCGCTCCCGGCAGCGTTCGACGTAAAGCTGCACCGCCTTGAAGAAGAGGCTGTCGCCGACAATGTTGCGCAGCAGGTTGAGGACACAACCGCCTTTCTGGTACAAGTGCCGGTCAAACATGTCGTGGGGCGCGCGGTAAACGTTCGTGACGATGGGCCTGCGATAACTCCCGCGGTCTTCGTCGAGGTACGCGCGCAGAGAGCCGAACATCTCGTAGCGGAACTCGTCCTCACCGCGCGATTCGCGATACCAATAATTGCCAAAGAAAGTGGCGAAGGACTCGTTCAGCCAGGCGTGGCTCCAGTCGCGGCAGGTCAGCAGGTTGCCGAACCAGGAATGGACCAGCTCGTGCGCTACCAGCGGCTCGGAGGAGAAGTCCAGGTGCGCGCGCGCGTCGTGAAGCGTGCGGTCGGTCTGGGTCGTGGCCGAGGTGTTTTCCATGCCGCCGAAGATGAAATCCATCGCGGTGATCTGCGCATACTTGGCGAACGGGTAGCGCACGCCGATCAGTCCGGAGTAGAACCCGACCATCTTGGCCGTCTGGCCGAAAGAGCGCTTGCCGTCCGCCACACGGTCAGGCGGCACGTAGAAGTTGACGGGGATGCCGTCCCACTCGTCCTGCACCTCGGCGTACTCGCCCGCGCACAGGGTGACAAGGTACGCGACATGCGGCACTTCCTGGAGCCAATGGAACGTGGCCGTGCCGTTGCGGTTGAGGCGGCGGCCCAGCAGCCGCCCGTTGGAGAGGCAGAACCATTGGGCGGGCACGGTCGCCAGCAGTTCGCTGGTGGCCCTTTCGTTCGGGTAATCGAAGCAGGGAAACCAGTAGCGGCTGTCCTCGTCCTCTCCCTGGCTCCAGACGCCCGCGCGCTTCCTGGGGTAGTGCTTGTTCGGGCCGACAAAATAAAGCCCGCGCCGCGGGGTGGCCGAGTACTCGATGCTCAACACCACGTCCTTGTCCGGCGCCAAGGGCTGCTCGAAGCTGACCAGCAGCTTCATCCCGGTGCACGCGAAATCGCGGACAGCCGCGCCGGCGCACGTGACGGCGCTGATGCGCAGTTCGGCGGCGTCCAGTTCGAGCGCGCTGACGGCCGCGGCGATGGGCCGCAGGGTCAGGCTCGCCCGGCCCTTGAGGGACTTGGCCTTCACATTAAGCGCGACTTCCAGTTTGATGTGGCGCACGTCCACCACGCGGTCGCGGCAGTATTGCGGCGGCGTGCCCGCGGGCTGAAATGGTTTCCACTTCTTGGCCGGCTCCTTGTCGTCAGGCGCCCAGCCCCCAAGAAAACGTGCGTTCAACTGGCCGTCGGTCAGTTCGTAAGCCCAGGACATGTCTCCCCTCCTCAATTTGCAAGCTGCCAAGGTCCCCCAGAATACTATACCGCGCGCGGCCCAATTTCCGGGCTTTTCTCCAAGAACATGGCTGGGCGGCCAAATTCCTGTGAATGAGTCCCGATTCGGAACGTCTAGGACTTTGAGGTGGTACGCAAAAGAGGTATAGTTGGGGGGTTCGGTTGCCGATACATGGACAGGCGGCAAGAACATAGGGAAGGGAGAGCGCAAATGAGGAAGTTCATGTGGGTTCCCTTGGTGCTTGTGGCGGCAGCTTTTGCCTGCCGGCTCAGCGCGTCCGAGGGCATGGAAGATTTCGTCAAACTGGTCAAGTCCGGCGCCAATGAAGAGGTGCTCCTGGCCTATGTTGAGGCCTCGCCGGTCGCCTACCAGCCGACCCTGGAGGAGATCCGCTACCTGCAAGACGTTGGCGTCACCGACACCGTTATCACAGCGCTGATGAAGCGCGGCGAGGCGCTCCGGCTGGCAGCGGCCAAGGGAGAAGCGCCCCCTGTGGCCCAGCCCGCGGCAGCGCCGCCTCAACCTGAGCCCGCCCCGCCAGTGCAGCCGGCGGTCCAGGAGCCGGTGCTCGGCAAGCCCGCGCCGGAGCCCGCAGTTGCCGACGCGGCACTGCCTGCACCCCCCGTGCAGCCTGCCGCTGCTGGGGAGTTGGCTCCGGGGGAACGAGTCGTCCGCGAGACGGTAATATCGCAGGATGCCGCGCCGCCGGCGGATTCCGCGGTGGCCCCCGTGGTGACGGCGCCGCCGTCCGGGGAAGTGACGGTGTCCTACTTCTACGAGTCGCTCTCACCTTATGGCAAGTGGGTTGACGCGGACGGCGTGTGGGTCTGGCAGCCGACGGCCGTGGTTATGGATCCTGCCTGGCGCCCGTATTGCCATCGCGGGCACTGGGTCCTGACGGACTCCGGCTGGACCTGGGCCTCCGACTACTCCTGGGGGTGGGCGGCGTTCCACTATGGCCGCTGGTCCATTGTCGCCGGTTACGGCTGGGTCTGGACGCCCGACACAGTGTGGGGCCCTGCGTGGGTGAACTGGCGCATGTCCGACAGCCATTACGGCTGGGCGCCGTTGCCGCCCGCCGCACGCTTCGAAGTCGGGGTGGGGTTGAGCCTCCGCGGCAAGCACGTGGGCTTCGACCTCAACTTCGGACTGGTCGAGCGCGATTATTGCTTCGTGCCGACGGAGAGTTTCCTTGAAATTGATTTGGGCAGACGCGTCCTCCGGCCCGAGCACGTGGCCAGGGTCTACAACACCACGGTGATCATCGAGAACACCTACGTCTACAAGGACAACCGGATCATTAACCACGGGCCGGCGGTGGAACACGTGCAAATAGCGACCGGCAGGGAGATCAAACCGGTCAAGCTTGTGGACGCGAACGTGAAGTCCGGCCAGCCGCTGCGGGGCGAAGCCCGGAGCAAGGACACGCTGGCCCTTTACAGGCCCAAGGTGGCCGCCACTGCCCCTGAAGCGCCGCCGGCCGTGCTGGCGCGGCAGGAAGTGGCGCGCAAACAACAGGCGCAGTTGGCCCAGTCGCGTGCCGCGGCGAGTGGGGCTGCCAAGCCCGCCCCCGCCGCAACGCGGGAAACCCAGCTCCTGCAGCAGCACGCGCTCGCGACCGCGCAGGCGCGCCAGCACAAGGACGCCGCGGATGCCGCGGAGAAGGAGAACAAGCGGCTTGAGGAGGCCGCCGCTGCGGAAACCAACCAGCAAAAGCGCGAAGCCCTCCGCCTGGCAGCCCAAGCGGAAAAACAGAAGGCCGCCGACTCCCGCGCGCAGCAGCAGCGGGCTGAACAGCAGGCGGAAGCTCACAAGCAGGCCGCTAATGAGGCCGCCGCAGCGCGCAAGGAGGCGCTGGCACACCCAGCGCCGTCGGATACGCAACACAAGGCCCAGCCGGCGGCGGAGCCGGCCACAAGGACAACAGCCCAAAAGGAAGTGCCAGTGCACCAGGAACAGCTCGATGCGCAACACAAGGCCCAGGCAGCAGCCGAAGCGGCCACAAAAGAACAGGCGCGCAAGGACGCGCTGGCGCGCCAAGAGCCGTCGGATGCGCAACGCAAGGCCGAGGCGGCGGCCGAAGCGGCCAAGCGCGAACAGACACACAAAGAGCCATCGGATGTGCAACACAAGGCCCAGGTGGCAAGTGAGGCCGTGGCCAAGGAGCACGAGCCGGCGGTACGAAAAGACACTGGCCAAACCCAGGGCAAGGAAGAAACGGACTCGCAGCGGCCACGCGCGCAGCCCTCGGCCAGCGTGCCCCCGAAGGCGGTTGCGCCGCCCACTACAGGCACGGCTGACCAGCGGTCGAAGGACGCTAAGGACGCAGACGCCAAGCGCCGTGGGGATCGCGATGCGAGCTCCAAGCGCGGGGATCAGGGGAATTGAGCCCCGCAAGTTTGAGCGCAGCGCTTGAAATGGCAGCGCGTGGGCGTATAAGGAAACTTGGCCGCTTGGCCGGGTTCATCTTCGGGGCGTAGCTCAGCTTGGCTTAGAGCGCTGCGTTCGGGACGCAGAGGTCGCTGGTTCAAATCCAGTCGCCCCGATTACCTTTAGGGAACAACCTGCCGGGCTGGGCCACCGAGTCCAGCCCGGGCTTGGCCTGAAAGACTAGCTCACCGCGCTCAAGTTGATAGAGTGTGCGTTTGCCCTGCTGAACAGGCTGGAAGTGCAGCCGTATGTCAGCAATGCAGCGGTTGAGGATTTCACGCAGGCGGCAGGCGTCGTTGGTTATGTCCGCACCTTGAAGATCATGCAGGAGTTCCTCAGCCGCGATCACGATCTCCGCGGAAGTCCGTGGGCCTGCAGCAGGCGATTTCCACTTGGAGAGTTCCTCTTGAACGCGCGTGCGCTCTTCTTCCCAGGCTTTTCGCTGTTCGGCAAAAGCTGACCGTAGTGCGGGAGCAACAAAGTCGAGTGCCGGCAAGCCTGCAAGGCTTCGTTCAACTTGTTCAAGCTTCTCACGCAAGGCGCGCTGGTCTGCGTTTACAGGCATGCAGGTCCTCCCCTTGAGCAAGCCTTGGGTTTTCCTGGCGACATTGGCAGGGCTGATGATGGTGGTCAAGAACGTGGCAGCCTGGCGCAAAACGAAACTCTCCAGCGCAATGCAGTCGACGGAGTTGTGGCTGCAGCAGGTCCCCCCGCTGGAATGGTACGTCGAGCAGTGGTACGTGCGGTACGTGAAGCGCTGTTCAGCGCCGTTTTTGTACCGCTTGGTGCTTCTTACTGTCCTGCCGTTCATGGGCGAGCCGCATTGGCAGTGAACCAAGCCAGATAGAAGATATCGCCTGCTCTTGTCACGTGGCAGTGAACGCCTGTTGCGACTTCGCCGTTGGAGTCTTCGTTGCGCGCGCTCGAAGACTTCGCGTGAGATTATGGCGGCTTCAGGCCGTACTGCTTTGTCCACCCAATCACCCACTGGATTATTACATGAAGTGGTGTGGGTGATGAGGCCTTGTTCGATCTGCCTAAACCCAGCGCCATTCGTGCGCTCGTTGTGTATGACTTCCTTCTCGATGCGCCAGAACTTCGAAAGGCAGCGGCGATTGTAGGTGATGGCGCCGTAGTAGGCGGGGTTGGTGAGAATGTAGCGCACAGTGCTGGTGCGCCAGAAGACAGGCTGTCCTGGTTGAGCGTAACGGCGATGGCCTCCCCCATTGGTGCAGGGCGGCGGGATGCCACGCTGGTTCAGTTCACCTGCGATGCCGCGCAGCCCGATTGAGGCATTGACAAACGTGTCAAAGATGAAGCGAACTGTCTCGACTTTCTTCTTATCCCTGCCGATGATCAGCGTGACCCTTTGGTTCCGTGTTTTTGGGATAGGCTCGGTCACGCCGATTTGGACGAGCGCATAGCCACTGCGGCCATCGGATTCGCGCCGATGCTTGATTAACGACGGGATTGGCTTATCGAGCGCCTCAGTCCCCTCGATGTTGAACTTTTGAAGCGAACCATCGTTCTGCACCACCCAGCGGCTGAGCGGCGTGCCGTCCACATCGAGGAGCAGGCGGTCCATGCCGTATGGCGCTTGGCGCCCTGAAACACAGCCGTTCTGCACCACGGCAATCTGGCCGCGCGCTGTCTTGAAGCTGAGCTTCTTCGAGTACTCGCTAGACTCAAGACCCTTGATCATGCAGATCAGGAAATCGCTCATGTGGGGGCTGTCGCTGCGTTGCTGGTCACTGACGAAGAAAGCGACCACTTTATACTTGCTGTGAAACTCGTACAGGCGGTGGCTGTAGCAGTGCAGGTCAGGGCTGCGCTCCATGCGCGTGATGTCGTCAAAGAACACCGCTCTGACCTCAGGGTGCGCCCGCAGGTGCTCGAAGAGCTTGCGGCCGTCCGGGCGTTCGTCCATGGGGATTGTACCGCTGACACCCTCGTCCTTGAACCACGCGGTCACTTCGTAGCCTTGCTGTTGCGCCCCGCGCTCAATGGACGCTTGCTGGAGACCGATGCTTTGCGCTTGTTCCTCAGTGCTCTTGCGCATATAGGCAACGGCATGACCGCGCCATCGCGGAACCACTTTGTGGCCCAGGGTTGAACGCGGAGAAACAAGCGTATGGTGTCCATCAGCGTAGGTCTAGTCACAGCCCACAATCCTCCGTATTGGTCCCTTGGCAGTGTGTGTGGTGCAGAGAGGCTAGCGGCGACAGGCGATGGTGGTCAGAGACCCAAGATGGTGGCGAGCGTTGTGCGTGTCTTCTCTTCAGGTGGCGGAGGGATGATCTGGGCCGGGATGGAAGCGGATGCCTTGGGCGGCGGATTGCTTCTATGGTCGTTTGGCCAGGTCCCCAGCACAATGTAGTGGTGCCGCATGTCGTCAGTGCCGAACTGGCGACTGTGAGGGTTTTCGAGGATTGCCACCAACAAGCGGGGGCAGTCTGGCGTAGGCGTGAATGGCTCCGACCTGTATTTCCAGTTGGCGAGCGCTGGATCAACAACCAGCAGTTTGGCCGTGCCGTTAACGGCGTTAATGGCTTCTTGAATGACCGCAGGGATCAGTGTGCGGCGGTATCTCTCCGGCGCTTGGCACTGGACTTGGCCGGTGATGAGGGGTGTTTGCGGGTCCGCGGCGGTCATGAGGGACAGGTAGAGCACTGCCTGTTCCTCGTACTGTTCCTGGGAGTGAGGCGTGTCGGGGCGCATGGCCATCAGCAGTGCAAAGCGCCCAATTTCCATGCCGGTCGCACCGGGGAGGCCAATCAGTCCGCTGTACTTCAGGCAGAACGTGGCGATCTGCACGAGCGACACCAGAATGGCGCCGGGCCAGGAAAGGACTTGCTGGTACTGGCCGTAGAGCACAGGGGCCGTGCCGCGTGGGAATGGTAGAGGGGCCAGGCAACATTGGGCTCTGGCAGGTACTTTGGGCCGAGTGCGCGTGTGTGTCATTCGCAGTATTCCTTCATCCAGGTCATGTCACCCGCAGCCACAAGGGCGACATGGCCGTCTTGAGGACGATGCACTTACTTCCACGTACAGAGTGAGAACAAGGTCGCGTCCGTGGCACGGTAGCCTACCGAGCCCGCGTACGGGCGGAGCACAACTGCCAACAGCATGGGGTCGGCTGTTGGCCCGGCCGTGAGTTGCCGGGCGGTGTACATCCAGTGCGCGTGAGCAAGGTCAACAACCACCAGGTTGTCGGCCAGGTCTCGCACGGCGTAAGCCCTTCGCAGCCCCTCGGCCGGAACCGGAAGGCGGCTATAGTGCGCCAACGGCGTGCAGTACACCCTTCCGTCGAGGATTTCAAGCAGGCCGCTTCGGGTGATACGAGCACTGATGTCAATGCTGAAATCGTCTTCGTCCGAGGCGAACTTGGGCAACCGCACCATGCTGACCTGCGCAGCCCTGGACAGGGTATCGGCGACAATCAAGGTCGGTGCGATGCCGCTTTCCTTGATGCAGAACTCCGCCAAGTCCTGGAGCGTGACTTCCTTGACGCCTGGATAGCCGCGAATCGCAGCTTCCCGTGCTCGGGCGTCCCGTAGCGCGCGCTGACCTTCTTCGAGTGCGCCGTCCCGCACGATCTCGAAACTGTCGGCTGTGGCGCGCGCCACCGGCTCTTCCGAGCTGTCCACCAGATGCGCATTCGCTGGCTTGAGGGTTTCATGAAGCGCGGGGACGATTTCCTCCCTGCGGAACTTACTGAGGACCATGGGCGGCTTTTCAGGCGCCCGTCGTATCGGTTTGCCGAGCGGGAAATCCATGTTCTCCTCCTTGGCAGGTTGAACTGCCGGCTGGGGGTGACCCGGGCAGTGCGGACCGCAGCGTGGTGATACGATGATGGAATGAACAGCGGGCGTTTGCATCGCTGCGCGCGGCCCCCTTTTGTGACCTGCCGGCTGCGTGTGCAGTGTGAGCGAAGGTGAGGCGGTGGCTGGGCGTGATTGCGCTGGTG
>JBEKKG010000337.1:0-11206 GCA_050010835.1 Planctomycetota bacterium | reverse complement strand
GGGATGGTTGATCTTCATCATGCCCATGTTGGCGCCGCGGCGAAAGGCGCCCTGCTGGATGGCATTGGTCGCTTCGCTCAGCACCTTCCAGAACGAAATCGGGCCGCTGGTGGTGCCGCCGCTGGACTTGATCCAGTCGCCTGTGGGCCGCAGGCGGTCGAAGGCGAAGCCTGTGCCGCCGCCGGCCTTCTGGATCAGGGCGGTGGCCTTGACGGTGTCGAAAATCTCGTCAATGGAATCGCCCACCGGCAGGACGAAACAGGCGCTCAGCATGCCCATCTCCCTGCCCGCGTTCATCAGCGTCGGGCTGTTGGGCATGAAGACGCCCTTGACCATCATGTCGTAGCAGGCCTGCTCGATGCGCTCCACGTCCGCCTTGGTGGCGCCGTAATCCGCTTCCGCGGCGGCGCCGACTTTGGCGACGCGCGTGAACAGTTCGTGCGGCGTTTCCGTGCAGTGCCCGTCGGAGTCCTTCTTGAGGTAACGGCTCATCAAGACATGGATGCAGTTTTCCGTCAGCCCCAAAGCCTTGCCGTTCTCGCGAACGGGGTCGGTGCGGTGAGCTGCGGCGTCCGTGGCGTGCCTGAGCCTATCTGTACGGTCCCTCACAGGTATAGTATCCAACCTATTGGGGCCGCTTTCAAGGTGTCCGTCACCTTTTGTTGGGTAAACCATTCTTCCTCCTCCTACCCCCATCCAACCCCCAGCTAACCTAAACTTTACCTAAAAAACACGTTTCCGCCAGCTTTTACATCATCGGACTTCTGTTCAAGCAACTTGAGCAGAAATCACATCATTTTGGGCCAGCAGTGCTGATCGTACCCAACCTGTAGGGGTTGTCAACAAAAAAACCTCACTGAATTATAACATTTTATTAACAGGTTTTCAACAGTGCAAGCTGGCTTCGCTCTTGAATTTAGGCAGGGTTGGGAGAAATGAGTGTTGAGAAAGTTGAAAAGTTTTCTTGAGGCTTGGGGCTTGTGGCTTGAGGCTTGGGGCTTGAGGCTTGGGGCTTGAGGCTTGAGGCTTGGGGCTTGAGGCTTGAGGCTTGGGGCTTCGGACCTTGAGGTTTGAGGCCTGGGGCTTGAGGCTTGCAGTTGCTGTCCAATCCAAAATCCAAAATCTGAAATCTGAAATCTAAAATCCAAGTTGGGACCTCCGCGTATTTCTCTTGCACAAAAAGCACGGAGGCCGTATAAAGATGACAAGCCTCAGCCGATTGTGGATTGAGGTGAGCTAGACTGGCAGGCGCGGGCTTTGGCAGGGGGGTAGAGTCCACCAAGACGGAGGGGTGTTCGAAATGGACAAAGGCATCCGGAGGTTGGCAGCTTTCCTGCTGGGACTGTTTTTTTTCTTCGCAGGCCCAGGTCTTTCTCTCTTGCAGGCGGCGGAGGTAGTGGCGGCGGAAGCGCCCGATCCCTTCACGCCGGTCCCCGTCCATACTGAAACTATGATGGGGAAATGGCGGCATGCCTTCCACCATGTCCGCACCACCTGGGAAGAATCCTTCAGGGTCGTGCCGGATGAGATGGCGGGGTACGAGCCCACCACGTTGGAGAAGGTGAAGACTGACCTCCTCTATAACCTCGAGCGGAAGATCCAGGTGGACATTGTTTACGGCAAGGCGGGCTCGTTCTTCCGCCCATTCAGCACGCCCTTCCACAAGGATACATACGTCAACTTCACGGGCTGGTCTTATGGCGCCGCAATCTGGGAGAAAGCCGTGCGCGGGGACGTGCTGCCGTCTTTCTACATTGACCGGCAAAAGAGTGATGGCAGCCCTTTGACAACAAGAAATGATCTGGTGGACAAGGTCCAGGCCCTGCCGATGTTCACGCCGCTGCACCTTTGGGCAATCGTGCGCGCCACTGGCGACAACCTGCCCTATATCGAGGTCATCAAAGCGGAAGTGATCCCCGAGACCGCCTTGACCACGGAGACGTTGCGGCACATTGAGCTCGGCTACATTGAGCTGAACAAGCGGCGTTACGACATGGCGGCGCTGGCCTTCGAGGGGGCGCTCAAACTGCAACTCCCGGTCAATGCCGAAGAGAAGGTCTACGGCATGCTGGGCAAGGCATACTTTGAACAAAGACTGTTCAGCGGCGCACGGAACGCGCTGGTGAACGCCATCCTGCGGGATGAGCATGACGTGAACAACCTGGTGCTCCTGGCCCGCGCCGACTTGCGCTTGGACAAGGCGGGCGAGGCCCGCGAGGCCGCCGAGCGGGCCGTGGGCATTGAACCCGCCAACGGGGCGGCGCACGCCGAGTTGGGGCTGGCCCTCGCGCTGTTGGGCGATCCCCGCGCGGGCTGCAAGGAACTCGATGCGGCCCAGAAACTGACGCCCAACCTCGCGGATGCCAACCGCAACCGGGCCGTCGTGTTCGCCCACGAAGGCAAGCTGGAATTGGCGCGCGACGAGTTGAAGCAGGCGATCATCGCGCGGCCCACGGAAGTGGACTATAAGATTGAACTCGGCGACATCTACATCACGCTGGGCAACCTGGACCTCGCCAAGACTGAATTCACACAGGGGCGCGAGCTGGCCCCCCAGCGCCCGGAGCCTTACTACAAGGTGGCCGTGGTGGCGAAGAAACTGGGCGATGCGGCCAAGAAGGACGGCAAGGAAGACGCCGCCAAGAAGGCCTATGAGGAAGCCCTGGAAAACGTCAAGGGCGCCATCTCCAAGGATGACCAGTTCACGCCGGCCTACGGCCTGGAGGCCGAAATCCTGCGCGCCCTCGGCCGCAGCGAAGAGGCCAAAAAAGTGCTCGACAGCGGCTCGCAGAAGGCGCCGATACTTGATGAGCCGGAAGTCACGGAGCCGACTCCGGCCCTGGCGCCAGGCACGCGCTGAGCCGGAGCATTCATCACAGAGACACAGAGAACGGCAGAATTCACGATTTTTCAAAATCCAAAATACTTTCTCTGTGTCTCTGTGCCTCTGTGGTGAGTAGTTCAGGCCAAGCTGCTGTGTTGCAGGAGAACTCGCATGCCCGACAACCCGCCCCCTCCCCCTGCGCCAATCCCGGCCCCAACTCCATCCTGCCCGGTTGCACCCGCGCCCGGCGCGCCGCCACAGGCTGCGCCGCTCCCGGTTGCCGCGCTGGCAGACGTGCTCAGCTTCAGCGATTTCCAGAAGGTCAAGTTGCTCACCGCGGAGATCGTCTCCGCGGTCGCGCATCCCAAGGCCGACAAGCTGGTGATCATGCAGATCAAGGTGGGCGAACGCACCAAGCAAATCGTCGCAGGCATCCGCGAGTTCTATGCGCCGGAACAACTCGCCGGCAAGACTATTATCATCGTTGACAACCTCCAGCCCCGCAAGCTGCGCGGCGAAGAGAGTTGCGGCATGTTGCTGGCCGTCAGCCTGCCTGGCGGCGGCCTGCGTCTCCTGACCACCGATGCCCCGGCGCCCAGCGGCCTGCCAGTCTCTTGATTGCGGATTCTAGATTTCGGATTTTGGATTGCGGATTTTGGATTGGGCGGACATGGATGAAACCCCAAGTGCCTTCTTCGCCTCTTGTGTGCTCATTATTCCCATTACTCCCATTATTCCTATTTTCCCTGTGTGGCTGAACGTCCACTGTACTACTAGAATCTAAGGTGGCCATGCTTGCGGAACTGCGCGTCGAGAACCTGCTGCTGATTGCCAGCGTGCATATTGAGCTCGGGCCCGGGCTGAACGTCTTCACCGGCGAGACGGGCGCGGGCAAGACGCTGCTCTTGGACGCCCTGGACTTCCTGCTGGGCGCGCGCGGCGACGCCGCGCTCGTGCGCCAGGGCGCCGCGCAAGCGGAGGTCGCAGCGCGCTTCATCATCTCCGATCCGGAACTGGCCGCAGCGCTGGCCCAGGACTTGGGGCTGGTCTTTGAGGACCTGCCCGCCGGCGGCGCGCCGGAGGCTGCCCGCGGCCCGGGCAACGGCGTGGAACTGGTGCTCTCCCGCACGCTCCCGCGCAGCGGCAGGGCGCGCGGCCACGCCAACGGGCGGCCCCTGGCCCTCGCCACGCTGAAAGAGCTGGCCGAGCGGCTGGTGGACATTCACGGCCAGCATGAGAACCAGTCGCTGCTGCGCCCGGCCACGCGCCTGGAGGTGCTGGACCGCTTTGCCGCGGCGCAGGCTGAGCGCGCCGAAGTCCGCCGGGCTTACGCCGCCGCCCTGGCCGCCGCGCGCGCCCTGGCGGAATTGCGGCGTGCGGCGCGGGAGCGGCAGGGGCGCGAGGACATGCTGCGTTTCCAGCTCAAGGAACTCGCTGACGCGCAGCTCGAACACCTCGAGCCGGAGGCGCTCGAAGGCGAGGTGCGGCTGCTGCGCGGGGCCGAGAAAGTGCGCGCGGCCGCGCTGGCCGCCGGCGCCGCGCTGGACGGCGAGGAGGCGGAGAACGCCGCGGCGCTGCTGGCGCGCGCCGCCAGGAATTTCAGCGCGCTCGGCGATGCGGGGCCGGAAGCGGCCGCGCTGCGCCAGAGGCTGGACGCCTTGCTCCTCGAAATCCGCGCCGCGGGCGCCGACGCCGCGGCCTTGGCAGAGAAGGCCCAGAGCAACCCGGAGCGGCTGGCGGAACTGGAAGAGCGGCGCAACCGCTTGCGGGCGCTGGAACGCAAGTACGGGCGCGACCTCGCGGGGCTGCGCGCCCTGCGGGAGAAACTTGCAGCCGAATTGGCCGGGCTGGCGCAGCTCGAGGTGCGCACCGAGCAGTGCGAGAACGAACTGGCGGAGGCCGGCGGCGTGCTGCGGGCCGCCTGCCAGAAACTCTCGCGGAAACGCAAGGCTGCCGCGCGGGAACTGGAGAAGCAAGTGGCCGCCGAACTGTCCGGCCTGGGGCTGAAGGGCGCGCGGCTGCTGCTCGTGCTGGCGCCGCACCCGGAGCATCTGCCGCCGGCGGAGGCAGAGGAACTGGCGCTGCTCCCCGCGGGGCTGAAGGCCAGCGGCGCCGAGGACGCGGAAATCCTGTTCAGCGCCAACCCCGGTTTGCCGTCGCGGCCTTTGCAGGAGTGCGCCTCGGGCGGCGAAATCTCGCGTGTGATGCTGGCGCTGAAGGGCGTGCTGGCGCGCGTGAGCGGCGCGGACCGCCTGCCGGTGGTGGTCTTCGACGAAGTGGACGCGGGCGTGGGCGGGCGCCTGGGCGCGGTTCTGGGCCGGAAGCTGCGCGCGCTGGGGCGCGTGCGCCAGGTGCTGTGCGTCACGCATCAGCCGCAGATCGCCGCCTACGGCCAGCGGCAACTGAAAGTCGAGAAGACGCAGTCCGGCGGCGCGGCGGCGATCCGCGTCCAGTGCCTCGAAGGCGAAAGGCGGATTGAGGAACTGGCCACGATGCTGCGCGGCGCAGCCGCCTCCGCCCACACGCGCGCCGAGGCCGCGGCCATGCTTCTGGAGGCGGAAGAGGGCGCGCAAGCGGAGATGCGGTGAGGTTTTGTTTTGACAAGAGCGGCGGGCGGGGATATAAATGAGCATAGCCTCTGTCGTGCGGCGCCGCTGGGGGCAGGACTGGATCGGAGGCTGGTGTGGCTGCGAAACAGAACGAACCTGGGAGTGCGGAGGCCCGCAACAAACAGGCCTACAGCCAGATGCTGGAGGTCCGCAACGTCCTCTACCGGCGCCTGGTGGATTATGTTCTGACAAACGCGAGACAGATAAAGGACGAGGTCGGCGGCGAGGAGCTGTATAGCTTCACCTTGCAGCAAATGGACGAGCAATTGCTAAGCAAGCTCAACATCGTGGAACGGGCCAATTGCGAACTGGCGCGCGGCGAAAGCCGCGAAGGCCAGACGACCACGACCACTTTTGAGGCGATCGAGGTGATCGCCAAGCGCGAGGAACTGCCGCAGAAGGTGGCGGACGTGCTGGCGGAGCACGGCGAGTCGGAGTTCCTGGACCTGGCCGTGCTGCGCGCGGACGAGAAGCACGCTGAAGTGCTGGTGGTGCTGGCGCGCGAGGAAAGCAGCCCGCGCCCCGCCGCGGCGCCCGCGGAGAAGAAGCCGCAGGGCGGGCAGAGCGAGAAGGGCGAGAAGGGCGAGGACCTTTCCAGCGGGTCGGATACCTGAGACCTGCCGCAGTTCAGGCATTAGGCTTCAGGCATCAGGCTTTAGGCTTTGCCTCCTCACCATGCGCACCGCAAGCCCTGCCTAAAGCCTAATGCCTAAAGCGCGGAACCGGAGGCCTCGTCAAACAACATGTCTTTCCCCATTCATCGTCCCCGGCGCTTGCGCCAGTCCGAAGGCGTCCGCAGGCTGGTCCGGGAAACGGACCTGCGCGTGGATGACCTGATCGCGCCTATCTTCGTCTGCGACGGACACCAGGTGCGCAATGAAGTCGTTTCGATGCCGGGCGTGTTCCAACTCTCCGTGGATGCCGCAGTCGAGGAAGCGGAATTGCTGCGGCAGTTGCGCATCCCTGCGGCCCTGTTGTTCGGCGTGCCGGACCGCGCGCTCAAGGACAGCCGCGGTTCTGAAGCCTGGTCTGACGAGGGCCTGGTGCAGCAGGCCCTGCGGGCCATCAAGGCGCGCGTGCCGGAACTGGTGCTGCTCGCCGACGCGTGCTTCTGCGAGTACACTGACCACGGCCATTGCGGCGTGCTCAATTCCGAACGCGAGGTGGCCAACGACCAGACGCTCGTGAACCTGACGCTCACGGCGCTTTCCCAGGCCCTGGCGGGCGCGGACATCATCGCGCCCTCGGGGATGATGGACGGCATGGTGCAGGCCATCCGCAAGGCGCTCGACCAGCACAATTTTGCGGAAACCGCGATCATGGCCTACAGCGTCAAGTACGCTTCGGCCTTCTACGGCCCGTTCCGCGACGCGGCCGACTCCGCGCCGTCCTTCGGCGACCGGCGCCAGTACCAGATGGACCACCACAACCGGCGCGAGGGGCGGCGCGAGGTGCTCTTGGACGTGGAAGAAGGCGCCGACATCGTGATGGTCAAGCCCGCGCTGGCCTATCTCGACGTGGTGCGCGAAATCCGCGAGCTGGTGGACGTGCCGCTGTGCGCCTACAATGTTTCCGGTGAGTACAGCATGGTCAAGGCCGCCGCGAAACTGGGGTGGCTCGACGAACAGCGCGCGGCCCTGGAGATCCTCACGGGGATCAAGCGTGCCGGCGCGGACATGATTATCACTTACTGGGCCAAGGACGCGGCAAAGGCACTTGCGTGATTGCAGATTGTGGATTGCGGCCAAGCTAAGGTGGCGTTCACATAATTCCCATTTTTCCATTCTTCCCATTCACTGCTCCGCGGTCCGGGGGAGGATTGGACGGTTAGCGGATTTTGGATTGGGTGAAAATGAAAGAACAACCTGCCGGCGGGACGCCGGCGGCACATGCAGTAAGCGCGGAGACCAGGAGCAAGCTGGCGCGCCTGGAGGAAATCCTCGCGGGCTACGGCAGCCTGCTGATTGCCTATTCGGGCGGCGTGGATTCGGCGTTTCTGGCGGCGGTGGCCGCCAGGGTCCTGAAGGAGCGCGCGCTCGCCGTGACGGCCGAATCCGAGTCCCTCGCGCCGGAGGAACTGGGCTCCGCGGCCGCGTTGGCGCGGCAGTTCGCCATCCCGCATGAGGCCATCCGCACGGACGAACTGCGCGACGAACAGTACGCGGCGAACACTCTGGAGCGCTGCGCTTTCTGCAAAGCGGAATTGATGGGCAAGCTGCAAGAACTCGCGCGGCAGCGCGGCTTCAAGTTCGTGGCCCTCGGCGCCAACGTGGATGGGCTTGCCGGTCTGGGACAAGCCCGCGGCGGCCTGCCTGTCCAGCCGCATTCCTTTCGGCGAACGCATTACCGCGGAGAAGCTGTCCCAGGTCGCGCGCGGCGAGGCCGTCTTGCACCAGGCAGGATTCCGCGCCTGCCGCTTAAGGCACCATGGGCTCATCGCGCGCCTGGAGGTCCCGGCGGCTGAGATCCCGGCGCTGTTGGCTAAGGCCGCGGAGATAGTGAAGGCGCTGAAGGCCCTGGGCTTCGTATACGTGACCGTAGACTTGCAGGGACTGCGCTCGGGCTCGTTGCACGAAGCGACAGGGCAGAAATAACCGTTCATTGTCCTATTCTATGGGAAGAATGGGACGAATGGGAATAATGAAAAGGCTCCCTTATGGTCGCGGCTGCATTGCTCCCATTTTCCCTATATCTCCCATAGCACCTGACGGGAAGTTCCCAATATCCCCTCACAAGCTTGCCCTCCGCAATCTGAAATCCGCAATCGCCACGACGGCCTGGTTGTGTTAGAAAGGCGTCTGGCCGTGTGAACGTCACCTGGGCACTAGAGCATAGATTCAGCGAGAAATGTCCGCAAGCACCCCAGCTTCAATTCCAGCCCCCAGCACCCAAGCGCCCGTGATCTCCGGCCCCGCGCAGGTGACAGGCACGGCAGGCCAGGCGTTCAACTACAACGTCCAGGCGGCCAATAACCCCGCGGGCTTCAGCGCCACTGGCCTGCCAGCCTGGGCCTACATCAACACCAGTACGGGCGCCATCACGGGCACGCCTTACGCGCCCGGCAGTTCCAATGTCACCGTAAGCGCGACCAACGCCGCGGGCACCGGCACGGCCACGCTGGCCATCGTGATCGAAAAGACCCCCTCGCTCGTGGACCGGATGAAAGGCGACGTGGACGGCCAAGGCGCGCAGATGACCTTTATGGAGCACCTGCTGGAATTGCGCCGCCGGCTGGTGCTCTGCGCTTTCACCATCGTGCTGTGCATGGCCTTGGCCATGGCATTCTACGAACCGCTTTTCAGGCTCATGCGCTGGCCGGTGGACAACCTGAACCATCTCTATGCCGCGAAGTACGTCGCGGAGAAACTCAAGAATCCGGACACCGCCAGAGTGCTGGCGCGGAAGTACGTGGAAGAGGTCTTGGGCAAGCCGGACCCCGCCAAAGCGGAGGCGGAGCAGCAGTGGGAGGAAATCCTCAAGAATCCGGACACCCGCAAAGACCTGGCGGAGCGGCACGTGAACGAAGTCCTGAGGATTCCGGAGATCGGCCAGGTGCATATCGAGCTCATCAGCACCGATCCGATGGACACCCTGCTGCTGGTCATGTGGCTGGCCATCGGCGCGGGACTGGTTCTGAGTTCGCCGGTGCTCATTTACCAGCTCTGGTCGTTCGTGGCGCCGGGCCTGCGCGAGAAAGAGAGACACGCGATCAAGCCGGTGCTCTATGGCGGGATCTTCTTCTTCCTGTCCGGGTGTGCGCTCGCGTATTTCCTGCTCTTCCCCGTTTCGATCCGGTTCTTCAGCGCTTTGAACATTGACCTCAAGGTGACGTCCAAGTGGACGATGGAAAAGTACTCATCGCTGCTGCTCAACATGCTGGCGATCTGCGGTCTGGTGTGTGAGACGCCGCTGGTGGTGGCGGCGCTGGCCAAACTGGGGCTGCTCAAACCGGCGCACCTGACCAGGTATTGGCGCCTCTGCATCCTGGGCTCGTTCATCCTGGGCGCGGCTTTCTCGCCCGGGACCGACGTGATGTCCATGATGCTTTTCAGCGGACTGCTCTTGTCCTTATATGGATTGTCCATACTGATGGCCCACGTTTTCTACCCGAAGGGCAAGGAGTGACCCGGCAACGAGGAGAGGGCCGTGGCAGTCAAAGGGGTTAGACATCCGGTCGAGATTGCGGGCCTGCGGCTCAGCCAGCGCATGCTGGTGCGCCTGGGCGTGTTGTTGAAGAAGGGCCTGGCACTCAGCGTGCCGGTGCTCGAATCCGCGCCGCCAGGTTCAGCGCTCGAGAGCTTGTTGCTGGACCCGCTGCTGCCGGAGCGCGCGGCAGCTCTCGATACCGGCGGCGTACGGCAGTTGGCGCAGGACCGGCCTGGGGCCGCGGGCGTGCTGCTGAGCGTGGTTACCGCGGAGGACGGCGTGCGGGTCTTGCGCCTCCAGGAGGAACTGGAGGCCGAGGAAGTCTGGAGCGCCACAGCACCCGCCGCCCGGCCAAGCCAACCGGAACAGCCGCCGCCGGCCGCCGAGACAGTAGCAGATCTGCCGGCGGTGGAGCAAAACGCCTTGGCGGTGCGCCTTGGTTCTCCTGCTGCCACGGCCATTCGTGGCGCAGGCCACTGGAGCAGCCGGGCCACAGGGGAAGGAGGTCTGTTCGGGCCTGCGGAGATTGAAGGCTGGCGTTTGAAACTGGCGGCCTCCGGCGCGGCGGCAGAGCGCATGGAAGCGCTGCGCACGCTGGCCCTCGCCCCGCTGTCGCCGCGTGAGAAAATGGATGTGCTGCGGCAGGGCCTCTCCGATAAAGACCCTGCCGTGCGCGCTGAAGCTGCGGGCCTGCTGCCGGGCCTGGGCGCGGCTGAGGACGTCGCGGCCGCGCTTGCCGGTCTTAGCCACGCCGACCCCTCGCGGCGCGCGGCGGCTGTGGAGCGGCTGCTGAAGCTGCTGGGGGGGGTGGAGCCCAAAGCGGGGAGCGGAGGCACAGAACTGGAGATTGGCTCGGCGGCGGTATCCGCCTTGACGATGCTGCGCTGCCAGTCCGATGGCGCCTTGACAGGCCAGTTGTTGGATGTGCTCTGCGCCTGCGCACCCGCAGTGGGGCGCAGCCCCGAGCGGGCCGCGGAGATCGTGCGGGTTATTGCCGGCCTGCTGTCCGCTGCGGCCAAGCGAGGTTCGTCTTCGCGCGAAGTCGCGGCCCTGCTTACGCCGGCGCTCAGGCTTGTCCGGGTTTTGGCTGTTGCGGCGGGGCAAACACTGCTGCCCGTGCTCCAGGAGGAGCGGGAGCGCTGCACGGACCAGCTTACAGAGTCGTTTCTGCTCCAGGCCACACTGGACTTGCCTGCCGCGGACGCGGAAGCTGAACAGCGCCTGCTTGTGGCGGCGGTCAACTATTTGGGCCGCGAGACGGAGGAGGGCCGGGACTCGCGCGCCGTGGGCTCGCGGCTGGCGCGGCGCGGAGAGCAGGCCTTGGCCGCCTTGGCGGAGGGTTTCGCGGCGGGGCACCCGGGCGCACAACGTTATTTCCTGATCCTGTTCGATGATATCTGCCGCCTGCACAAGGTAGCGCCAGGGGGCCTGGAACAGGCCGCGCAGGTGGTCCTGCGCACCATTGAAACGGGCAGCAAGGCCATGCGCATGGCGGCCATGGAGTGCCGCTTCATCACCAGCCTGGACGTGCCCGAGCAGACACGGTGCGGGTTGGCCAAAGCTTTCCTGGACCATATCGCGGATTTCACTTTCCGTTCTGAGATCGAGAAAGCTGAGGCCACACTGG
>JBEKKG010000336.1:0-7806 GCA_050010835.1 Planctomycetota bacterium | reverse complement strand
CAGGCGTACTTGCGGACGGTCCGGGTGGGGCTCAAGGAGTACGGCGGCCCGCGATTCTGAGCCTGGCGGCACTGGCGCTGCCTTGGCGCCGCCCTCGTTCTGTGGCGCTGACCGGTCCGCCGGCAGCGGCGCGGCAGCCAGGGCGTTTTTGTCCTGGGCCAGGCTGCCCCGGCAAAAGGATAAGCCGGCGCACAGCGCGACACTGGCGGCCAGACCCGGAAAGCGAGAACAAAGCACCATGCCCCTCAATAGGCTAACTCCAGCAACCGTAACTTCTCATAGGCTTATATCGTCCAGAAATCGCATTTTTCCAGTCAAATCACAGCAAATTTGCGGTTTCAGAACTGGAAGGCGGTTTCAGAACTAGAAGTCTGGATTCTCATTCCGGCCGGCCGGCGCAGCCTTGTGCCTGGACTCTTCCTGCTTGCGGTATGAGTCTGCCATCTTCCGGGCGAATTCCAGCCTGTTTGCCGCCGCTTTGGGGTGCGTCCGCAAGTATTTCTCCCAGAGGGAAGCGCCTGCGAAGGGGTCGGCATGGAAGCGGCTGTCCTGGTCCAGGAGCCTCTCGAACTCGGCGTTCTCCTCAGGGTCAGGCTGGGCCGTGGTCTCCCGCTCGATGGCGGCGGGATCCTGGGAATTGTCCGGCTTGTGTCCCTTGATAAGTATCCACAGGCCGGCCATCAGCAATACCGTGCCCAGCCCCGCAAGCAGAGCCACCAGCAGCGGTTGCGAAGGCCTGCTGGCTCTGCGCAACGGGTATGCCCGCGGCGGGGCCTCTTGCGGGCGCGCGCGGCTGTCCATTTGTTCGGTAAGCGACCGCATCCTTCCGGCGTCGCATTTTTCCAATGCCGCGGCGGCTTCCAGTGCGCTTCCCGCAGACTGGAACCGCTGGTCCGCTTCCCTGGCCATCAGGGTTTCAACGAAGGCCACGAATTCGGGCGAGAGGCCCGGCCGGGCCTTCGCCAGCGGAATGACTGAGTCTGTCAAGTGCCGGGACATCACCACCGGCGGGCTCCCTTTCTCGAAGGGCGTGGTGCCAGTGACGATGACGAAGAGCGTTACCCCGAGCGAGTAGAGATCCGAACGTGGATCGGCATAGGACCCACGGATCATCTCCGGCGACATGAAATGCGGCGTGCCAATAGGCCTGGCATCCAGATTGGGAGAGAAGAACGCTGTCCGGCAGCTCGCCAGCCCCAAGCCGATCAGCCGCACGTTTCCGCTGGTTTCCAGGAACATGTTCTTGGGTTTGACGTTGCGGTGGCAAATCTCGCGCGAGTGCAGGGCGTTCAACCCGCGCAGCACCTGCACGGCCACACTGATGGCGAAAGGTTCGTCAACCAAGCCCACCACAGACAGGTGTTTCTGCACCGTCTGGCCGTTAAGGTACTCCATCGAGGCAAAATGGAAGCCGTCTGCCGTGCCAGTGTCGTAGAGGGTAACCAGATTGGGGTGCGGAGATTGCGCGCTGACGTAGGCCGCGCGGTTGAACCGCTCCAAGGCTACGTCTGTAGGCGGCGGCCATTCCGACAAGGTCTTCAGTGCCACAATACGACCCAGCCGGTCCTGGCGGGCCCTGTAGATACTCCCACAGGAACCTTCGTGGATCAGTTCCAGCAGGGTGAATGCAGCCACACGCGGCGGCTTGATATGCAGGCCAGAGCCACTGGATTTGTCAACCGTCGGCATGGAACTATCCCCACCCCCCCAAGCCAACCACCGTAATCATTGTACTACGAAACTTTCTGTGAAGCAAGCTCCTAACTAACAAAATCTTAATCTACGCCAGGCACTGCACCTGTGCGCGCAAAGGTCTCCCCGCGGCCCGGGCGGTCTGCGTGTCGAAATTGAGCAGCTTGAGGCCTTTGTCCACGGTGTGGCGGTAAATGGTCTCCATGTCGTTGAGGTGCGGCTGAGACATCTGAATGCCGCTCAGGCCGCGCATGGCACTCATGGCCTCAATGAAGTGACAACCGCGGCCGCAGAAGTGAATCGCTCCACCGCCGAACTCGTCGAACAGGAGTTGGTCCAGCGGCCGCACGAACTCCAGGTAAACTTGCGGCGACAGGTTCATCAGCGAGTCATTGCGGATCATCAGGCGGCCCTTGTGCAGCAAACCCCAATGCGTGCTGTGCCCGTGCAGCGGCGGGACCAGCCCATACCACCGGCGCATGAACGCCGCGTATGTCCGGGTGATGACTTCCAGGAAGCCGCGGAGCAAATCAGGCTCATCGTAAAACGCCAGGAAGATGCCGCTGCCCCAAATCTCCTCCGCAGCGTCAATCGGGCCCTGCATGTCCGGGTGGTAGATGACAACGTGCCGCTCCAGCACGGGGTACTTGCGGAACAATTCCAGGAAGCGCGCGGCGCAATCGAAGACCCGGCCTCCCAGGCCCGCGCGCAGGTCCGGGATTCCCTGCGCCACGACGCGGCGGATATCAGTCTCCGAAGGCAGCGGGCGCACGCCAGGCAGAGTTTCCGTCTCGCGGTCCATCACGAAAAGCTCGCAGCCAAAAAGCGTCGGCAGAATGCCCGTGCCGTAGTTGCAGCGCACGTTCAGACGCAGGGCGCCGCCGTCGGCGAGGAGGCCGGAGGCGGCGGCCAATTCCCGCAGGACCATCAGATCAATGTCCGCCAGCGCGTCATTGATGGGGATGGCGGGCCACTTGATCCGGGAGGGGGCTGGCCGGCGTCTGGGCGGAAAGAAAATGGGTTCGGCGCAACGGTTTTCGAGGAAGCCTTGCCAGGCCTCGAGGTTGCGCTGCTCTTGCGCCTCGTCAATGCGGGCTTGCAAGTCGGCCAGGCAAGCATTGAGCAGATCTGCCATGCTCAGGAAGCCTTTTGCACAAGGCCCATGCCCAGAGACACGCGCTGGCGCACCTTGGCCCAGGCGCGTTTGGCTTCGAGCGCTTCGCGCTCCTCCAATTTTGTGGGCTTTTCAGCGTCAAGTTTCTTGATCTCAGCGGCGAGGGACTCGGCAGCGATGTCCTCGGCCATCAGGGACTCCTGCGAGAGCACCGTGACCTTGTTCTGATGGATCTGGAGGAACCCGCCGCGCACGGCCAGACGACTCAGAGTGCCGTCGGTGGCGGTGACGCGCAGCTCACCGGTGCCCAGCAACGCCAGCATGGACGCATGGCCCGGCAGCACGCCCAGTTCGCCGTCGAAGGCCGGGACAACCACGGAGACGGCCTCACCGTCGTAAACGGGCTTGGCGGGGGTGATGACGGAAACGTGAAGGGACTTGTCTTCTGCCACGATTTCTGTTCCTTCTCCAATGCTCTGCGCCTACGTTGAGATTCCCGGCATCGCCAAGCGTATGAATTGTGCCACGGTGACAATGGCGGTGCCTGGCAGCTTGAACTCAAGCAAGTCGCGGTCACCTGTTATAAGGAAGTCCGCCTTGGCTGCAAGAGCACAGCTCAGGAACTCGGCGTCCTTGGGGTCGCGAGGCAAGCTGACAGTCGCCAGAGTATCATTCAGCAGCGCTGCTCTATTGACCACACCAAGCCATTTCTCCTGCAGATCTGGCGGGAACCCAAACTTCTTACGAGCCATGACCTCCCGATATTCAGCCATTATTCCAGGCGTGACTACCCACACCCAGCTCTCGCTTTCACTGATGTAAAGAATGACACACTCAGGATCGCGGTCACGAAGCATCGCCGAAATCAGTATGTTGGTGTCAATGACGACTTTCATCTGCCGGCCCGGTATGCGGCGATTTCAGCCTGGATATCCTCATCGCTGATCGTCTTGGCCTGGGGCAGTGCCTGTGTGCGTTTGAAAAGCGCTCGCATCTCGGCGGCCAGTTTCTTCCGATCAACCTTGGCACGAACCAACACTTCCACGGCTTCGCCTTTCTTGAAGGGAAGGCCAGTAAGCATCAACTTGCCGCGCTCCTGAATTACAACGTCTTTGCGCATAGTCTCCATGATCGTGTCACTCCTGCCTTAGTCTACCACGCGCAAACCAAGCTATCAAGCCTTGCCATGAACCACGTTCAGCGTCCAGCTTTGGGCCGCAGCATGTCAATCAGGCGCTCGTCCTTTTTCTTGTAGCGCGTAAGCTGGAACTTGCCGCACAGTTGCGTCTCGTACTTTGTGCCTTTCGTGCGGTCGTAAATCTCGTATCGGTCACCATCCGTTAGGACAACCAAGGGTGCGCCGACTTGCCCCGCGTAGTCAAACCCCTTTCTCCTGGCGTCATCAAGCATCTTTCTGTCAGCCAAAGACCTTTTCACCTCGCAAACTGCCCAGGGTTGCTCAGTGGTGTCATTAACCCTGACGTCAATCCGGCCGACCTCAAAGACAATCTGTTTCTCTGAATGCCCTAGCAAAAGCAAGAACTTCTCCACCAGCCTTCTGGTGTCTGCTTCAGGACGGCCCTCTTCTTTGTTCTTCACTATCAGATCCAGCAAGTCCTAGGCATTGGGAATTGGCGGCAGTTCGGGCTTCTGTTTTCCGTTTGCCCCGTAATCCTCTGTGGCACCCGGCGTTACAGCAATGCCAGAGCCATCAGCAGCGGTCGCGACAATCTTCCGCACCTCATCGTTAGGCGACTGGACTCTTTGGAACGACCTGGCGCACATCAAGATATCTTTTGTCTCATCAGACAGGTCATCTCGGCAAACCCTGTGAAGCCACTTGACCGGCCTGAAATGGGTGTACTCATCGCCGAAATCAGGGTCGTAACGATAGGGACCAGTCACAACCCCAATGTGAATGCAGCGATTGTGAATGGGGTCATCCACATCCGTCGTTGGAAAGATGACACAACCTCCTTTCTGCATTTCCGAGACGAACCTGTGAACCAAGCCTGTATTCATTCCGATGCAACCGTTGCGCTTTTTCTTCGTCCAATCCTTGTCCCCTTCGTCAGATGGGGGTAATAATTCTTCGAATCTGGACCGCAAAGCCTCTACATCCCCAACGATGCTGGAAATGTCGCCTAGGTTCCGCCAGCCAATGCCAACGCAGCCCTTTTCCAAAAACTTCCTCCAGGCGTCGAGATCCTTCCCATCGTAACCCTTAGCCTGTATACCCCAGATGTTCATGTCGCCTCCCCCATGTCAGTGTTCCCGACCGCGGCTGCGCGCCACTGCCTTCGAGAAGTGTGCTCACCTTCGGGTCCGCGCCCAATACCGGAACTCGAGCACTATTTCATGCTGGCCTTTCTGCCCCTGCATCAGCAGGAACTGCTCCAAGTCGGCTGATTTCAGCCCCGGGAAGTTCAGGCTCTCCTCGTGTTCTTCGTACTGGCCGGACTTGTTCAAGACAAGGAACCGCAACTCGCGGCCGTCGAAGCACCACAGTTCAGGCACACCCAGCGCCGCCAGGATTCGCTTCCGGTCCAACAGCCGCCGCGACACTTCGATCTCAATCATCAGGTCCGGCGGCGGGTCACGCTCGGGGTCCGGCAGCTTGCCGTGCCCGAAGAGTGGCTCGTTCTTGACGTAGTAGCACTCGTCCGACTCCAAACCGCGCTTAAGTTTCTTGCGTTTCAACGTTGCCTCGCCAAAGCCGGCGATGGGCACATCCCACTCCAGTGCCAACTGCTCGACCAGACGCGCCAACAGCTTCTTCCCGCCTTCATGTTCGTTAGATTTGGTCACGATCTCAAGCTCTCCCTGATCATAGTTGAAGCATACGTTTGTCCCATCGAATAACTTAACCAGCGTGCTATACATCCGCCAGGTGACATTGCTGAGCAGCAGGCTTTGTGCTTGGCACACGTCCCACTCAGCACGCGAGGCGTCCGGTCGCGCGCGCTTTCTTGGCGCGACACTGACAGGTGCAACCGCGGTCTCGTTCATCGCTACGGTCCTTTCCTCAGCGCGCGGCTCAATCTCATCCCTGCGCCTTCAGTTTCTCCGCCTTGGCCACGGCCTCCTCTATCGTGCCCACCATGTAGAACGCCGCTTCCGGCAAGTGGTCGTACTCGCCCGCGACCACGGCCTTGAAACTGCGCACGGTGTCGGCGACGGTGACGTAAACGCCCTTCAAGCCGGTGAACTGTTCCGCGACGTGGAAGGGCTGCGAGAGGAATTTCTCGATCTTGCGGGCGCGGGCCACGATGGCCTTGTCTTCTTCGCTCAGCTCGTCCACGCCCAGGATGGCGATGATGTCCTGCAGGTCCTTGTAGCGCTGCAGGATCTGCACCACGCTGCGCGCCACGTTGTAATGCTCCTCGCCAATGTACTGCGGGTCCATCATGCGGCTCCGGGACGTCAGCGGGTCCACAGCGGGGTAGATGCCTTTTTCGACGATGGAACGTTCCAGGTTGGTGGTGGCATCCAAGTGCGTGAAAGCCGTCGCCGGCGCGGGGTCGGTGTAATCGCCGGCGGGGACATAGATGGCCTGGACCGAGGTGATCGAGCCGCGCTTGGTGGAAGTGATGCGTTCCTGCAGCCCGCCCATTTCCGTCGCCAGCGTAGGCTGGTAGCCGACTGCTGAGGGCATACGGCCAAGCAGCGCGGAGACCTCCGAACCGGCCTGGGTGAAACGGAAAATGTTGTCAATGAAGAGCAGCACGTCCTTGCCTTCCTGGTCGCGGAAGGACTCGGCCACTGTCAAGGCGCTCAAAGCCACGCGCAAGCGCGCGCCGGGCGGCTCGTTCATCTGCCCGTAGACCAGGGCGCAACGGCTCTCCTGCGGGTTCTCCTCGACGATGACCTTGCTCTCGCGCATCTCCAGCCACAAGTCGTTGCCCTCGCGCGTGCGCTCGCCGACGCCCGCGAAGACGGAGTAGCCGCCGTGCTTCATGGCGATGTTGTGGATCAGTTCCATGATGATGACGGTCTTGCCGACGCCGGCGCCGCCGAAAAGGCCGGTCTTGCCGCCCTTGACGTAAGGCTCGAGCAGGTCCACGACCTTGATGCCCGTCTCGAACATCTCGATGTTGGGGTTGAGCTGGTCGAAGGCCGGCGCTTCGCGGTGGATGGGCCAGCGGTCGGCCGGCGGCAGCGGCCCCCAGTCGTCCACGGGTTCGCCGAGGACGTTGAGGATGCGGCCCAGAGCGGCCTTGCCGATGGGCATGCTGATGCGGGTGCCGGTGTCGAGGACTTCGGTTCCGCGCACGATGCCGTCCGTGGAGGCCATGGCCACGGCGCGGACGCGGTTGCGGCCCAGATGCTGCTCGACCTCGCAGATCAGCTTCTTGCCCGTCGCCGGGTTGTGGACTTCCAGCGCGTTGAAGATTTCCGGCAGATGATCCTGTTCGAACTCGGCGTCCAACGTGGAGCCGATGACTTGCACAACTTTGCCGACTTTGGCCATGATTACGGTTCCCTCTCCCTGGTTCTCTGCCTGTTACTCAATCTCCGCCACAATCCCCCGCGGGTCGCGCGGCCGCAGTTTCTGAATGGTGCAGTCCACAACCAAGTCCAAAGCTTCCAGGACGATGGCCCCAATCAAAGCGGTTTCACGGGCCGGCTCAACCAAGGCCTGGAAGGCACCATGGCGTCCTAAGATCTCGACACGGACTTCCTCCACAAGCTGCCTTTTGGCGCGGCGCTGGCCGGCGTAACGGACTTTCGCCTGGCCGACCACATTCAAGCCCAACTGTTGAGCGATCCTGCGCGGCAAGACCAGATTGGCCGCCCCGGAATCCACCACGCCGTCAATGGTCACACTGCGAATCTTGTCAGGACTTGATGCGCCGCCGCGGGCCATTTGCACATCCTGGTTGTTGGCCACAACCATCGTTGCCGTGAACCGCCCCATCGCTCCCTGCCTTTCCATAGTCGGGACCTCCGTCGCATGGTTGCTGAATCAACCCAACCATCGAACTCTTGCACACGATTCC
>JBEKKG010000335.1:0-7807 GCA_050010835.1 Planctomycetota bacterium | reverse complement strand
GCCAGCAACGCAATCAAATCGTCACTTGAGAACGCGCGCAGAGCGTGGCCGAGTTTGGACGCGTTCTTGTCCCCGAAGCGCCGCACGAACTCACCCTGGCTCAGCGTGTTGGAGAAATTGCACCTCCCGCCGCCGGCGATCGCGATCTTGCGCCCAGGTTCCGGCATCCGCTCGTAGACCACCGTCTGCGCGCCCGCGCGCGCGGCGCCGATGCCCGCCAACAAGCCGGCTGCGCCCCCGCCGATGACGGCCACATTGGCCATGTCGCTCTGTGGATTGAAACCCATGCACTCCTCACTATCCACCACAGAGACACAGAGGCACAGAGAAAATCCAAAATTGCTTCTCAATCGCCTGTGCCTCAGGTATAAAAGTGCCCGCCATGAACAAACGCACCCGCATTGGCAACCGCGGCGTCGGCACTGGCGCCACTTCTCCATCAAAAGCAGGGCGGGTTGCCAACCCGCCCAACGCATGCGGGAAGGATAAAGGAGGAGGCGGCCTGCAAGCCGAGGTGCAGCGCCTGGGTGCGCAGGTCGCTGTTCTGGAAACAGCGCACGAGGAGCAGTACCGTGTGCTCTTCGAACTCGGCCCCAACCCGATGTTTGTCTTCGATGAGGAGACGCTCAGGTTCCTGGCCGTGAATGAAGCGGCCCTGCGGCAGTATGGCTATTCGCGCGCGGAGTTCCTGAAGCTGGGCGTGACCGATATCCGCCCGCCGGCGGAAGTCCCGTTGTTGAAAGAGGCTCTCCACAAACAGCGCTTGGCCAAAGCCATGCCAGGAGGCGAATGGCGCCACTGCCGCAAGGACGGCACGCCCTTCGACGTGGAAGCCACAGTCAGCGCCATTCCTTTCAATGGCCGCCGCGCGCGCCTGGTCACGGCGACGGACATCACCGCGCGCAAACGGGCCGAAACGCTGCTGCAGAGCCGCTTCCGCCTCACAGAGGTGATGCAGCAGGCCAGTATCGAAGACCTGACCCAGGCCATCTTGGACGAAGCGGAAGCGCTTACCGGCAGCCAGATTGGCTTCTTCCATCTGGTGAACGAGGCGGAGAAGAGCCTCACCCTTCAAGCGTGGTCCACCAATACGCTCAAGGGCATGTGCCAGGCGGAAGGAAAAGGGCAGCACTACGCGATTGACAAGGCGGGTGTCTGGGTTGACTGTTTCCATGCCCGCGCGCCGGTTATCCACAACGACTATGCGAGCCTGCCGCACAAGAAGGGGCTGCCGCCAGGCCATGCCCGGGTGGTGCGCGAATTGGGCGTGCCCATCTTCCGGAACGGCGCGGTGGTGGCGATCATGGGGGTGGGAAACAAAGCGACTGAGTACACTCAGGAGGATGTCGAGGTCGTGCAGATCATGGCCTCCACAGCCCTGGACTTGGTGGCCAGAAGGCAAGCCGATCAGGCGCTGAAGGATACGGAACGGCAGTTGCGGCTGGCCGTGGAGGGCGCCGACCTGGGCGCCTGGTCTGTCCAGTTGGACAAAAACTTGTTCACGGCTTCGGCGCGCGCGCGGGAGTTGCACGGCTTCGCGCCCGACGAGCCGCTGACCCGCGAACGCTGCCTGGCCGCTGTGCACCCCGAGGACCGGACCCGGCTGGCCGTGGCGGTGACGCGCACGCTGGCCAAGGGCGAGCGGTTCGCCCAAGAGTATCGCGTGCTCCTGCCCGGCGGCGCCGTGCGCTGGATGGCCGCGCAAGGGCGCTTGTTCAGCGACACCGGCAACCGGCAGTTGCACGGCATCGTTTACGATATCACGGCGCGCAAACGGGCTGAGGAGGCCTTGCGGGACAGCGAGGCGCGCTTCCGGCGGCTGTTGCACCAGGCGCCGATCCCGTTGTGTTTCGTCAACAAGCAGGGCGAGCTGGCTTACTTCAACGACCGGTTTGTCCAGACCTTCGGCTACACCCACGAGGACGTGCCGACACTGAACAAATGGTGGCTGCGGGCCTATCCCGACGAGAAGTATTGCGCCTGGGTGGTCGCCACCTGGGATGCGGCCGTCCTGCGCGCCGCGCAAACGCAGAGCGACATCACACCCATGGAATACAACGTCACCTGCAAGGACGGCACGGTGCGCATCGTGGAGATTTCCGGCATCACCATCGAGGACAACTTCCTGGCCACGTTCATTGACCTGACCGAGCGCAAGCGGCTGGAGCGGGAGCTGCAGGAGGCCAACGCGCACCTGGAGCAGCAGGTCGAGGAACGGACACGCGAACTGCGCATGGCCTACGCCAACCTCAAGGACCAGATGGCGCAGCGGGAACGGGCGGAGCAGGTCCGGCGGCAGGTGGAGGCTATCGCGCGGGGGCGGGAGCGGCTGGCGCTGCTGGGCGAACTCGCCGCCGGAGTGGCGCATGAATTGCGCAACCCGCTGCAGGGGGTGATGGGGTTCCTGGACATCGTGAAAATGAGGACCCGGGCCCAGCCGGACGTGACGCCGCTGGTGCAGCGCATCGAAGGCGGGCTGCACGACATGGACAAGCTGGCGGAGCAGCTTCTGGACCTGGCCCGGCCCAGCCAGGAGCCGGCGGCGGCGGCTGAACTCGGGCCGCTGGTCGAACGGGCGTGGAGCTTCCTGCGCGTGGAGGCGGCAAAAAAGCGCATGGAGTTGAAGCTGGCCATTGTGCCCGGGCTGCCGCCGGTGTGTGTGAACCCCTCGCGGATGGTCGAAGCATTGCTCAACCTCTTCAAGAATTCGATGGACGCCTGCCCCGCGGGCGGCATTGTCACTGTCGCAGCGCAGCCCCAGGCCAAGCAGCCGGGAATGGTTGAGGTCCTTGTGTCGGACAACGGCACAGGCGTGCCGGAAGAGCTCTGGGACAAGGTCTTCGAGCCCTTCTTCACGACCAAGGAAAGCGGCAAGGGGACCGGCTTGGGCCTGCCGATGGTGCGGCGCACCGTGGAAAGTTTCGGCGGTTATGTGGAGCTTGTCCGCGCCCCCGGACCCGGCGTGGCCTTCAGACTGGTTCTGCCGGTCGCCACGGAGAGGGACAACAGGCCGCGGAGCAGGATCATTACGTGAAAGCGTGGAGCGCTTGTGGTGCGGGCCTCTTGCCTGCAAACGTGGGGAGCGGATAGGGCGCAGGCAAGATGCCGGCACCACAAATGCAACCAAGACCCCACGCGCCACGAATTCCGATTTCCAGCTTTTGATCTTCTGGCGGCATGGTAGAATTGCATCAGTAGATGGAGGTGTGTAATGAGAATAAGGGGAATGCCAGTTTTCAGCTTGGCCACAGCAGTGTTGCTGTGCGGCGGCCTTCTGGCCGGGCAAGCCGGAACGCCCAACGGCAATGAAATGCCGCTGGAGCTCTACCAGAAACTGAAGGCGGCCTTCGATACGCTCTACGGCGCGCAAGTAGGCATGTTGCCGGGACTCGCGCCGCCTACCAGCAAAACCGACACTGAGAAGGCGCTGAGCGACGATGCGGCCGCGAACAAGGGCACTCTGGTCAAGGCGCTGGGTTCTTCGCAGACCTTGCAACGCGAAATGGCGGCGCGGGCGCTGGAATACTGCGGCGACAGAAAGACGGTCGTCGCGGCGCTGATCAAAGTGGTCGAGGCGGACAGCGATTCCGGCGTCCGGCGCGCGGCCGCGGCCACGCTGGCCAAACTGCCCGACGCGGGGTCGGTCGAGGCCCTGATCAAGGGCCTTTCCGACGACACGGACACCGTGCGCGGCCTGTGCGCCACGGGTCTGGGCAACATCAAAGACTCGCGCGCCAGCGAACCGCTGCTGAAGCTGCTCACCACGGACTCCAAGCCCATCGTGCGCCTCCAAGCCGCAACGGCGCTCTCGAAGATAGGCGACAAGGCCAATCTGGAAGGCCTCGCCAAGGCGCTGGAGAATGAGAAGGACGAACGCGTAAAGATGGCCATCGCGGGCGCGGTGCGCAAAGCCATTGGCGGCGAGACTGCTCAGACTGAGGCTATGCCGACGGTGGCCGACCTCACCAGGGAACTGAGCGAGTTGGCCAAGGAGATGAAGGACGTAGAGGATAAACTGCGCAACGACCGCCACGACCAGGCCGTGCAGGTCCAGGGGTCGGGCATTGAAAAGCGGCTCGCGCAGTTGATTGAAAAACTGGACAAGGGGTGCGACGGCAGCGGCGGGTCTTCCTCGGGCAAGGGAGACAAGAACCAACAGAAGCAGAAGGGCAACCAGTCGAATCCGGGCAAGAACGCCGGCAACCCCCTCAAGGACTCGACCCTTGGTAGCGCGGTCCAGCAGGGCTCGGTCAACCCGGCCTTGGTCGCGGGCAAGCAGGATGCCTGGGCCAAGCTGCCGCCGGCGCAACGCGATGAGTTGCTCCAGGCCTTCCGCGAAGAAATGCCGGAACGCTGGCGCAAGCGCCTGGAAGCTTACTTCCTGTCCATCGCGGCGGAAGAGGCGAGAGAAACAGAAAAGTGACAGGTGGCAAGTGACAAGAGTCATGCCCGCGCGTGTGTTGCTCGAGAGCATGACTCGCCTGCCTCCCATAACTCCCATCAGACCCGGTGCCAAATGCATGAGCTGATCGCAAAACTCGTGAGCGAAGCCCCGGTCCTTACCGACGGCGCGTGGGGGACGCAATTGCAGGCCCGAGGATTGGGCCCCGGCGAATGCCCCGACGCCTGGAACCTGACGCACCCCGAGCGCGTGGCCGAGGTGGCGCGCGCTTATGTGGAAGCCGGCAGCCGCGTCATCCTCACCAATACATTCGGCGCGAATCGTTTCGTCCTGGCCCGGCACGGTTTGGAGAAAAAGACCGCTGAGATCAACCGCGCGGGCGTGGAAATCTCGTGCCGCGCCGCGAAGAGCTATGGGCCGACAATGGTCATCTCGCCCCATGCCACCGTTGCCCGCCCCTTCGTCTTCGCTTCGCTGGGTCCCAGCGGCAAGATGCTTGTGGCCGGCGAAGTCACGGAAGAGGAGTTGTTTGCCGCGTTCCTGGAGCAGGTTCGCGCGCTGAAAACCGGCGGCGCGGATGCGATCGTGGCGGAATCCATGAGCGAACCTGCCGAAGCGGCCATTGCGGTGCGTGCGGTGCGCGAGGTTGGGCTGCCCGCCGTGGCCTCGATGGTCTTCGACTCGGGCAAGGACAAGGACCGCACCATGACCGGCGCGACGCCCGAACGAGTCGCGGAGGAACTGGAGGGCGCGGGCGCGGACGTCATCGGCGCGAACTGTGGGCACGGCATCGAAACCCATGTGCCTGTCTGCGCTCGCTTGCACACAGCGACCAGGCTGCCGATCTGGATGAAGCCCAACGCCGGCCTGCCGGAACTCGAGGACGGCAAGACAGTCTACAAGGTGACCGCCTTGGAATTCGCAGCCCAGGCCCCGGCGCTGATCAAAGCGGGCGCGTGCTTCATCGGCGGCTGTTGCGGCAGCACACCGGAGTTCATCCGCGCGCTGAAGAAGCTCACTTCGGCGTCTGGAGCTTGACGTAGTCCAGGCCGAAGAACCACTTGCCGGGTGCGGTCTTTTCATTGCCGCCTGTAACCTCAATCGTCAGCTTATGCTCGCCGGCTGTCAATTCGCGCTTGCCCAGGGTTAGCGCGCCGGAAGGAATGACCTGCGGGTTGTAGAGGTCCTGCGGCTCGCCGAGTTTCTCGCCATCCAGGCTGAACTGGAAGATGCCGTAGTCGTTGGCCTTGGTGAGCTGAACCACGATGTCGTAGGGGCCGGCTTTCTCCACGGGCAAAGCCAGCTCGAGCTTGCTGCCCACCTTGCCGCCCGTCCAGAAGAGCTGCGCATCGTTGCTCCAAGTGCCCTCAAAGCCCCCCATGTCCTGCGGCGCAGCGTGGCCGTCAACGCTGAGCACTTTCAGGTTCTCGCCTTCCAAGGCGCCGGGGACCGGCGGAACGGGAGCGGCTTCAGTGTAGTAGGTGGTGCGCTGGTCCAGCGGCTGGGCCTCGTACTTGTCCTGGCCGCCGGGGGCCAGATACCAGAAGGCCGTGCAGGCGTACAGCGTGGGGCGGGCATTGGGATAGTACTTCTCAATGCAGCCCTCAAAGGACTTTTGAAAGGGCACGTTTTCGCTGATGTGCCAGCGGTTGACGGATACATGGCCCTTGTTGCCACTCGAGATAGTCTGGTTGTGGAAGGCGTTCTGGAAGAGCTTGGGATTGCACCAGGCGTAGCCGAAGTAGTCCTCCGAGCCTGTGCCGAAAGTGGAAGGGAACTTCTCGCCGTCCACGAAGAACTTCTCGTCGCCCTCGCCCCACCAGCCGCCTTTCGGGTTCCAGACGTGCAGCATCACGCCGCAGAAGCGCCCGCGGCCTTCGGTGAGCAGCATGGGCCAGTCAATTTTGCGCTCAGGTATCTCCGTCAGCATGAAGTCGCGGTGCCACTTGCAGTGGAAGCGGCCAAGTTTCTCGAGGGCCTGCTTGAGCGGCGCGTGCGTGACTTCGAAGTTGACCTTGCGGGTCTGCTTGCCTGAATTGCCGAGCTCGACAATCGCGCCTGAGCCGAACGGCATGTACCAGAAGCTGTACCACCAGCCGTCTTTGGTGAGGCCCAGCGGCAGCGACAGATAAGGATTGGCGCCGACAGTGCCGAAGAAGTCGCCGAGCGGCGCCCACACCGCCGGTTCTTTCTCGCCGTCCCAACGGATGCGCAACACCAGTTCGCGCAGCAGTTGACGCTGGTCGGCGGGTGCCGCGGGGACCTCCAGCTTGGCCCGGAGGCAGGTGATGGCCTGGGGGCCTGACAACTCCACGACCTTGGCGAACTGGTCGCTTTCAGCGGTCACTTCGGCTTTCTCCACCGCCTCGCCGGCGCGCTGGCCCGCCGGATCCGTACCGGAGTTGGCGGCGAGTTTCTCGGCGGCGTCGAGCGCGGCGTTGTCTTCGGCGCTGAGGGGCAGCTTGAATGTCGGGACCTTTGTGCCCTTGGGGAAGGTGCTGTAGGTGAAGTGGTAGTAGTTACCCCAGCCTTTGTCCGCCACGACCTTGCAGGACTTCTGGTAGGGCATGGGAATGTAGGCGTTCTTGCCGCTGGAGGCGTCGTGGACGAGCGTGGGCCGGGTGAAGGGTTCAACTTTGCCGCTGAAGTAATCCTTGAAGGGCAGGTTCACCACTTCAGCGCCGTCAAGGATGATGTGTACGTGTCCGTCTCCGGCTTGGGCCGACCAGGTGCGGAAGATGCAGCCGGGGCCGTCCATCTCAGCCATGACGATCTGTTCGCCCTCCTGGCGGATGAAGCCGCCGCCGTCGCCGTTGGCGTCCCAGTTCACGTACTTGCCGGTCTTCTCGTCGTACTTGCTGGCGCGGTCATAGCTCGAACACTGCCCGCACTTTTCGCCTTCCTCCGGCAACAAAGCCAGGCGCTCCAGGTCCGTGAGGCGTTGGACCAACTGCGGATAGGTCAGCTCGACCTCGGCGCCGGCAAGAGGCAGAGTGAGCAGGGTGAGCAGGCACGAAAGTAGCGCGGGCAGCAGGCGCGGCGATCTGGACATGGCGGTTTCTCCTTATGCGTCCCCTTGTGAGGAAGTTCTCTTCAATCCTATACACCCCAAAAGGCGAAGTATCGGCATAAGTATACTGCGCGCGGTTGAGATTCTCAGTTCTTACCACAGGGGAAGGGGAAGGAACAGGGGTTGAAGCGACCCTATCGAGCCCGTCAGCTTGCGGCAAGTGCCATAAGGCTATGATGTTATGAGAGACACACCAGTACGGAAGGCAGTCATTTCTTGAAACGTTTTGTCGCATGATTGATCGGTCTCTGCACAGCGTTTGCAGGCCTCTTGCGTAGACTCCGAAGAGCTTTGCCAATGAAGTGGCGTCAACTGCCGCATCACTGGAACTCATG
>JBEKKG010000334.1:0-7814 GCA_050010835.1 Planctomycetota bacterium | reverse complement strand
CAGACCCGATCACGCGACTTCAGCCAGATTCCCCCGCAATTGTGGCGTGTCGATCCATCTCACCCCGCATGCGCTTGTAAACAACTTGTGCCAGGTTCCACTCCTGGGGGCGTTCCCCTCCCCAGCCAGAGTCCCCTGCCCGTCCCAAGCCTCCTGTCGCGGCCCCTCCTCAGCCAGAGGCCCCGGCCCGTCCCCAGCCGGCGGCCACATCTGTGGAATTAGCCGCGATACCGCCAACACAAAGCATGCCCGCCCAGGATGAGGCTGCGAGCCGCTTCGTGAATGCGTTGTTCAACGATCCCATCCTGCGGCACAAGCTGGCGACGGTGGGCTTGGCCTTCCTGCTGCTCTTAGGCAGCCTCTGGCTCGCCATCGTTGTCTTGCGGCCCGCCAAACCAGACGTCCAGACGCTCTTTGCACAAGTGGACGAGAAGCTGAAGAATAATCTCCCGGAAGCGGCGGAGGCCCAGCTCAAGGAGATTCAGCGTCTTTACCCAAAGGAACAGGAACGCATCACGCGCCTGCGCCAGGAAATCATAGAAAAGCGGCTGCAACCCGCGGAACCGGACCAAACGGTGGCCAGGCGCCACGCCAAGCTTATCAAGCAAGCCCTGGATGCCCTCCAGGCGGGCGACCCCGAAGAGGCCAGGTTCAGCTTGCAGCTCGCCAAGGACTTGAAGGTTCCCGGCGAAGAGGCCCGCAGGCGCGAGAAGGAGGTTGAGGAGGGCATTGGCGGCTTAGAGAAGAAGAAGGCCGAAGAGAAGGAGAAGCTTGGGAACAACGCGAGGAGAGCCGAAGTCCTGCGTCGGGAGGCCGCTGCCGAGCAGCAGCGCAAGGAAGAATACGACAAACTCATCCGGGAGGCCGAGGCGCTGTTCAAGGCTGGCGAATTCGAAGCCACAAACAGGAAGGCGCTCGAAGCCCGGGACCTGATGCCGGCAGGCAAGGAAGCCGCCGAGTGGCTGGCCAAGATTGCCCCCAAGCTGGACGACCAGGCCAAGAGAAAAGCCCAGGAACAGGCCCAGAAGGATCGTGAGGCGAAGCTGGCCGCGGCATTGAAGGCCGCCGAGGAACACGAGGCCAAAGGGCAGTTTGAAGAGGCCCTCGCGTCTCTCCAGACCGCGTTCGCAATTGAGCCTCAGAATGAAAGGGCGGCTGCGCTTCAAGAGCGCGTCCTGGCCGCTGTGAAAGACAGGCGCAAGAAGGAGCAACAGCAGAAGAAAGAGAAGGATTTGGAGGACGCCCTCATCCAGGCCACCCAGTTGGCCGTGGCGGGTGCGGAAGCTGACCTGGACGAGGCCGCCAGGAAAGTGGCCGAAGCCGGGAATATCTTCCCCGGCGACAAGGAGCGGGAGGCCGCCATCGCCGCCGTGGCAAAGAAGATCGCCGACAGCCGCGAACTGCTGAAACTCAAGAAACTCAAGGCCGAGTACGCGGACATGCTGCAGAGCGCCCGTGATGCGCGGATAAATCAGAGGCTCGACGATGCCCTCCAGTTCGCCAAGAGAGCCAGTGCCAGCAAAATGGCTGATTCCCGCGCTGAGGACATAATGAAGCAGATTGAGGAGGCCATTGCAGAGCGGAGCAAGCTGATCGAGTACGACAAGCTGCTGGCCCAAGGCGACAACTTCGACAAGGCCGCCGACAGCCTGAAGCCGGAAGCCCTTGATGACAAAGCTGCCCAGTTGGAACTGGCCTTGGGCGTGTTCGCCAAGGCCAAGGCCCTGAAGGCCGAAGGCCCGGCAACCAAGCGCGAGGCCGAGGTCAAACAGAAGCTTGACCAAGTCAAGGCTGCCAAGGCGGACCTGGTACGCAAGCAGGAGGAAGCCGCGCGAAAGGCCGCCGCAGCGGTAGCGCCCGCTCAGAAGACCGCCGAAACGCCGGCGCCCGCTAAGAAACAGGATGACGCGGCGGCCCGGAGCGCGTTGGCCGAGGACGCCGCCCGAAAGCAGCAGCGCGACACTGCCTGCGCCAGCCTCAAGAAGACACTGGAGGCCCTCGGCCCCGCGGGCGATCTTGCGGGTGCGCAAGCCCAGTTCAACGAATTCAAGACAAAGTACCCGGCTGACCCCGATCTTGCGGCGCTCGATGCTTTGCTGAAGCAGAAGTCCGTGGATGTGGCCGCCGCAAAGAACCTGCAGGAGCACAATGCGGCCCTCGACAAGGTCCGGAAAGCGCTCGCGGGTGACGACGCAGACGAGGCCGAGAAGCGGCTGGACGCCTTCAAGGGCATATACCCGAATGACCCCAATCTCCCAAAATTCGCTGACGATCTGAAGGCGCTTAAGGACAGGAAGGCCGTGGCCCAACCCGCCGCCAAGAAAGAAGAAGCTGACGCCAGCAAGAAAGGTGATGCAGAAACCACAATCGCCCGGATTCGCAAATTCATAGAGGACAAGAAGAAAAGCGACGCGCTGAGAGCGCTGAAAGAAGCCGAAGGTGTCCTTGATGAGAAAACCATTACGGATCTGAGGAAGGCGATCAAGAAGATTCCCGAGAGTGGCGGTGGCGACCATGGCCGTGGTGCTGAGTAGCCATTGTCGGTTGCCCGTGGAGAACACTGCCCGCTAACCTGGACTATTCACCACAGAGGGCACAGAGGGCTGAAATGATTCCGGATTTGCGCAGACACAGTTCTTCTCTGTACTCTGTGTTCTCTGTGTGCTCTGTGGTGAATGATGCCCGCTAAAACCACTTGGCTTGAGACGATCTTTGCGCGCTGGGGCGTATACGCGCTGCATCATCGCCGCGCGGTCTTGGGCGCCGTGCTGTTGCTCACCGTCCTGGCCGCGCCCTTCGCGCTGCGCGCCGTCAAGAACCTGGATGCCAACCTTTTCAACCAGGCTTCCGCTACGCTGCCCCGTGTGCGCACGCTGCGTGAACTCACCGAGGAGTTCGGCGGCGACGTGCTGGCCGCGGTGGCCGGCATCCCGGCCGAGCACACCCCAAAACAGGTCAAGGAACTTGAGGCCTTCGGGGACCTGCTGGCGAGCGAGCTTTCCAAGGTGGGGACCTGTCCCGAAGACCGCGAGTTGCTCACAACTGAACTGAAGCGCGAAATCCCCGCGGCTGCGCCTTGGCTGAAGCAGGTCGAATACCGCACCGGGCAGGAACTTACCACGGCCATCCGCACGATTGCGGAGCAGAAACCCTACGCCCTGATGACCGTGGAAGATGTCACGGCGCTGAGCCGCCTGTTGACGCCTGCGGCCTTGGCCCAACGCATGGACGAACTGCACAAGCTGCTGCTGGAATTGCCGCCGATGTCCGCCGAGGGCCTGCGCCTCCAGCAAGACCCGCTGGAGCTCGCCGAAATCACGCAGAAGACGCTCCGCGCCAAGCTGGCTGCCAGCCGCCAGAAACAACTGCTGGGGGCCGACGGTTATTTCATCTCCCCCGACCAGACCACGCTGCTGATTCTGTCCCGCACCCTGCGCCCGGCCACGCGCTTGGATTTCAATACCGCCCTGATGGCCGCGGTGCAGCGCGCGGAGAACCGCGCGCTCCTGGCCTTCCGCGCCGGCGAACCCAGCCTCACCACCGCCTTGAAAAGCAAGGTCTTCGGAGAACTGAAGCGCCGTGAAAAGCCTGGCGCATTGACTGTCGGTTTCACGGGGATGCCTGCCGTCACCATCGAGAACCAGATCAGCCTCAAGCAGGACCTGCGCAACAATACGCTCACCTCCTTCATCGGCGTGATGCTGATCTTCGTAATCATGTTCCGCAGTTACGTCCTGGTCCTGGATGTGACCTGGACGGCCCTGTGCGCGATGATCTGGACGCTCGCCTTCGCGGGGCTGTTCCGCGGCAGCATCAGCGTGCTGGGCGGCGCGTTCACCTGCATCCTCCTGGGCATTGGGACCGACTACGTGACCTACCTTTACAATGCGTACCACGAGTTTCACCACGTGGCCGGCTTGCCGCTCGACGAAGCCATCCGCCGCACCATGCTGCGCTCCACGGTCAGCGTGCTCGCGGCCGCGGCCACGACGGTGCTGGCCTTCTTCGGCGCCTGTTTTACCCGCTTCGCCGGCATGAGCGAATTTGGCTTGTTTGCGGGCACTACGCTGGTGCTCTACGTGCTGGTCACGTTGCTGGTTTTCCCCGCCCTGCTGCCGCGCTGCTCGCCGCGCGCCGGCCGGCCGGCGCCGGTGCCCCGCGATCTCGGTGTCGCGGCCTGGGGGCGTCTGCTGGAAAAGCGCGCGGTCAGAGGTTGGACGGTGATTGTGAGCGCTATCCTCTTGGCGCTGGCCGTCGCGCTCATCCTGATGACCGATCCTGGATCGGAGCGCCTCGCGGGCGTGCGCTTCGACCCGGAGATGAGCAACCTGCGTTCGATCCGCGTGCGCGCCATTCCGCTGCGCGATCACGTGGTCCGGCAGTTCGGCCTGGGCCTGGCCGATCTGCGGGTTGTGGTGGAAGCCCCCAATGAAGAGCGGGCCTTCGCGGGGGCGGATGAGGTCCAGGCCCGCCTGAAGCCTTTCGTGTCGCAGGGCCAGATCAACTCGGGCGGCAGCGTGCGGGAATTCATACCCTCGCCCCGGCAGCAACAGGCGGTGATTGCCGCGCTGTCAGGACTGGATCTGGACGCCGCGCTCAGGGATTTCCGCGCGGCCGCGGTACAGCGCTTCGGCGAGAGGGCGCTGGCCCATTTTGCGAAGTTCATCGAGCGCTTCGAGAAAACCAGGGACGCGGTGCGCGAGGCCCAGCCGGTCACCTTGGCGGAACTGATGCAGGGGCCGTGCGGCGAAATCCTGGGGCCTTTTGTGCGCCTGGATTACGCCCCTGCCGCTTCCGGCGCGCCGGCGGAAGTGCGCCGTGTGCGCCTGGCTTCATCCTGGTTCCCCGCGGACCTCAACTATCCGCCGGAGTGGTATCGCAGAGTGGCCGCGGCGCTGGAGACCGCTCCGCCGGAGGGCGTCCAGATCCGCGTCACCTCCGCGCGCATGGTGGGGCTGGAGTTGAAAGAGAGCGTGTTGCACGATTTCGCCTGGGTGACGCTGCTGGTGGGCGCATCCGTGGCGGCCTGCCTGCTGCTGGCCTTCCGCGCCGTGGGGCCTTCGCTGCTGGCGTTAGTGCCTATCGTGTATGGTTACGCCGCGATGCTTGCGGCCGTGGCGCTGTCCCAAAGAATGGGCTGGGACTTCTCGCTGAATTTCGTGAACCTGATCATGTTCCCCTTGCTGCTGGGGTCGGGCGTGGATGGCGGGATATACACGGTCCTGGACTGGGTCTCCTTCGACCGCCCGAACTCCGGCCGCTTCATGGCCGACACCGGGCGCGCGGTGCTCTGCTGCATCCTGACCACGCTTGTCGGCTTCGGCTCGATGCTCTGGAGCAATTACACCGGCCTGATTTCCCTGGGTGTCGCGGCCCTGTGCGGCTACTGCGGCGCCTTGTTCGGGTCGCTGATCACGCTGCCGGCGGTGCTGGGGATGCTGGCGGAACGGCGGAAGAATCACTCCACCAGCACCAAGCCGTAGTAGTTGTGCGCGCACTCGCTGGAGGTTACCACCTCGATGGGGAAGCCCGCAGCCCTGGCGGTCGCGAAGACGTCTATGCCGCAGGCTTCCATCGCGGGACGGCTGTCGTTCTCATGTCGGCACGGGCCTTCCAGGTCGCACTTGTCACAAAGGCTGCACGGACCGCAAGCGTAGGCAAACGCTTTGTAGAATCCGGCGAGAAATATCTCCCGCTCCAGCTTGACCACAATGGCGCGTATGTCAGTCGTCCGGCCGCCGTGGATCAGGATCGCAGTGTCATACTCATCGAGGATCTTTCTGGTCCGCTCAGGCGTGGGCGAATACGGCGGACAATTGCGGCTGGAAGCGTAGGCGCCGCAGCCGTATTGGCACTTGAGGCGCACCCATTCACCCGTGAAAACCTGATCGGTATTGATGAGCTTGGCGTGCTTTGCCCCAAGTTCAATCGCGCGCGCGACGAAGTCTTCAGCCTTTCTCCGCGCCGGCATGGCCGCGGCGGCAACGTTGGTGCGCGCTTTCATCGTGGTCCCCTCCCCTCACGCTGGGCGAATCGCGGGTTGCCCCAGGCGAAGCCACTGCTAACCTAAGAAACACACGGAATCAAGCAGGTTCCGCAAGGCTCCGCCAAAGGACCGGGAGAACACGCCATGAAGCACCGCCAGTGTCTTCTTGCGATTCAGAGCCGCGACCGTAAGGGAGCGGACCGCTTGCTTACGCGCGCGGCTCGGATGATACCTTTCTTCTGCGCCGTCATCCTCAGTGCCCTCGCCGGCGCGCGCGCGGCGGAGGGCGTGGTCACGAAAGTGGCGGAATCCTTCGAGGCGGCGCCCTGGGTCGTGGACGTGTGGTCCAAGGCCAAGGGCCAGGCCGCGCTGAGCACGGGCGCCGCGCCCGGAGAAAAATGCCTGGAAGTCGAGGCGCGCTTCGGCGGCCAGGGCTTCGAATGGTTCGCCGTGAATCCGGCCGCGCCGCTGGCAATCCCGGGCGAGTTGAAGAGCGTGCGCTTGCGCGCGAAAACCAGCGATCCGCGCTGCGCGTTCTTTCTCAAATTCAAGGACGGCTGGGGGCGCAGCGAAGCCGGCAAGGCCAAGCTCGAATGGGTCCTGCCGGTCAAGGCGGCGGACCAGTGGACCACGTTGGAATTCGCTGTGCCGGCCGGCTGGGTGCAGCCTCTTACGCTGGACGGCCTGGCCGCTCACAACTGGGACTTCCAGAACGAGGCGCGGACGGTGAAGTTCTGGCTGGCCGGCCTCGAAGTGACAACCGACTTGAGCCAGGTGGACCCCGAAACCGGCCTGCTCAAGACCTGGCGTCCCAATGCCGCCGAGAGCGATCCGAAGAAGCAGGTCAAGGAACCGCCCAAGACGCCGTTGCTGAGCACTGAGTTCTCTGCCGCCGCGGTCTCGAACGTTTTCTCACGCAGCGCGCCGTCTTTTCTGCTTGCCATCCGCAACTGGAGAGCAGGCAAACTGGCCGGCAAAGTCGCCTGCCAGGTGCAGGACAACGCGGGGCAAACCGTGTTGCAGGAAGAACTGCCGGTTGAGGCGGAGAGCACTGCGAGCCTGAAGCTGCCTCTGAAACTGGAGCGCTTCGGCCTGTATACGCTCTCCGCCACGCTGACGCTCGCCGGCGCGGCGCCCCAGGCCAGGAAGATCGCCTTCGCGTACTTGCCGGACTACCGTGAATTGAGCGACGCGCAAAAGATGGCCTCGCCCTACGGCCTGAACGTCCATGGCGGCAATGAGAAGTTGCGCTTGGAGCCGTTCCGCGCCGCGGGCCTGGTCTGGTTCCGCGACTACGCTTTCAGCTACGAATGGCTCTTGCGCGCCAAGGGCGCCGACAAGCGCTACGCCGGCTGGCCGTACTTCCCGCCGTTGGTCCGGCGCTACGAGGACCTGGGCGTGAAGCTTCTGCCTTGCCTACAGGGTTCCATAACCCCGCCCCAGGCAAAGGACGGCAAGGCCGCCCCGCGCATCGGCCCTGACCGCGCGTGGGCGCAGGAGATCGCAGACCTGCTCAGCGCCTTCCCCAAGGTGACCCACTGGGAACTGAGCAATGAGTACGATCTGAAGAAGGAAAACGCCGCCGCCGAAGAACCGCTCCAGTGGGCCAACTATCGTGCCTACCACAAGCGCTTCGCCGAAATCATCGCCACGCTGGGCAACGGCGAAGTGACCGCCGTGGAGAACGGGCGCGCCGGGATCTTTCCCGAGCGCGAAAAGCAATGCGTCGCCAGCGGCGACTTCGCGGCACTCGGCGTGCTCAACAACCACCATTACTGCGGCGTGGACCCGCCGGAAACCAACTACGGCAACTTCAACACGGGTTTTG
>JBEKKG010000333.1:0-7823 GCA_050010835.1 Planctomycetota bacterium | reverse complement strand
ACTGCTGGTACGACAGCGGCGCCATGCCCTTCGCGCAGTGGGGCTATCCGCACGCGCCAGGCTCAAAGGAGCAGTTCGCCAAGGCCTTCCCCGCGGACTTCATCAGCGAGGCGATTGACCAGACGCGCGGCTGGTTCTATTCGCTCATCGCCGAAAGCACGCTGCTGTTTTCCAGTACCGCCGGCGTCCCGCCGGCTCCTGCCAATGCCGGCGAGACGCCGGCGGTACATTCGCGTCCCTATCCGCACCCGTACAAGACCTGCCTGGTTCTCGGCCACGTCTGCGACGAGAAGGGCGAGAAGATGAGCAAGTCCAAGGGGAACTTCCTGGATCCCAACCTCATCCTCGCCGAGGAAGGCGCCGACGCTCTGCGCTGGTTCTTCTATTCCAGCACCAACCCCTGGACGAGCATCCGCTTCTCACGCGCGGCCGTGCGCGACGCACAGAAGGAATTTTTGATAAAGTTGCGGAACGTGTATTCGTTCTTCGTCATCTACGCGAACATTGATGGGTTCGAGCCGCGCGGAAAGTTCACGCAGGCGTTCGTTGCGGCCGGCGCAGCGAAGCAGAAGTGCCGCACGCTGTTGGACGATTGGATTCTGTCGGAAATGCACCTCACCATCGGCAAGGTGCGCGACTCTTTGGACGGCTACGACATCTATGCCGCGGCGCAGGCTTTGAACGAACTTGTCGAGGCGCTTTCCAACTGGTACGTCCGGCGGTCCCGGGAGCGTTTCTGGTCGAGCTGGCAGACGGAGGATTATTCCTCCGAATCGGACCGCCAGAAACTGGCGGCCTGCTTCACGCTGCACGAGTGCCTGACGACAGTCGCGCAATTGGCGGCGCCGTTCGTGCCCTTCATGGCGGAAGAAATGTGGCGGAACCTGGCCGTCGGCGTCATTGACGGCGCGCCCGAAAGCGTGCATCTCTGCGCATACCCGGAACCGCGGGAAGAATGGGTCAACCGCGAGCTGGGCGCCGAAATTGCCCTGGTCCGCGAAGTCGCCAGCCTGGGCCGCGCGGCGCGTTCCGGCGCCAAGCTGAAGACGCGGCAGCCGCTGGCCAAGGTCATCGTCGTGACCAGCGAGACGGCGCAGGACGACATAATCGAAAAGCACGAACAGGTGCTGCTCGACGAACTGAACGTCAAGGCCATCGAGGTCGCCCACCAGGCTGACCAGTACGTCAGCTATGAGCTGAAGCCGAACTTCAAGCTGATCGGCGCCAAGCACCGCGAACTGGTGCCGGGCATCAAGGCCGCTCTGGAAAAAGCCAACGCCACCGCCATGCGCGCCGAACTGGAGAAGGACGGCAAGGCCCTGCTGAAGCTGGCCACGGATAAGGCCGTCTGGCTGGAATCCGACGAAGTGCGCGTGACGCTCAAGGCCAAGGAAGGCTACGCCGCGGCCAGCGAGCACCACATCGTGGTGGTGCTCGACACGCACCTGACTCAGGACCTGCTCGACGAAGGCGTGGCGCGCGAACTGGTCAACCGCATCAACGGCTGGCGCAGCGACCTGAACCTGAAGTACGAGCAGCACATCAAGCTGGCGCTCAAGGGCAGCCCCAGGCTGGAAGCCGTGGCGCGCAAATTCGCGGATTACGTCAGCCGCGAAACGCTGGCAGATGGGCAAGCCGTCGGACAGTTGCCCGAGGGTTGCCAGCAGCTTGAGATCGAGGTGGACGGGGAAAAGGGCACGCTGGGGATGATGTAGCGCCGGCGTCTCGCCGGCATAGCTGACGCCAACAGCCCCCGTGGTTTCCATGAGCAACGAAGGGAAAGGCCTTTCGTGCGCGTCCACGAAATCCGTTTCCCCCTCCCCTTGCGGGAGGGGGTAGGGGGGGCCAGAAAGCTCCCTCACCCGGCGTTCGCTGCGCTCACGTCCGCCCTCTCCCGCAAGGGGAGAGGGAACGCGCGCCGAATCCGTCATGCACCCCCCTGCGGCCTCATAGGGTCTTCCTGTCTTGACACACGCTCCAGACGAACGCAACTGTGAAGAATGCCGTCAGCCAGAACTCAGGCAGCCACGCCACGGCCGACCAGTATCCAATGTGCAGCCACAGTCCCACTCCAGCGCCGAGCAAGAGCACGCCGAACACCAATGTCATCAGGGAGAAGCGACGCCGTGAGGGCTGTCTTGCAAGAAAAAGTGAAAACAGGTCTCCGACGGCCCGCCGGAGGCAAACCACCAGGCTTGCCACCAAGGCCAGACAGAAGCCGATGCGCCAAGCCGAGCGCCGGATCGGAGTTGCCAATCCTGCCAAGTCCCACATGACGGCAGCGCCGCTTACACAGCCGGCGACGGCGTAGCGCCCGTCCGAGGAGAACGCGCCGCATGAAGAGTAACTTTCCGCCCCGTCCAATTCCGCCTCCAGCCCTCCCCTTTGCACGTCACAAAGCCAATGGTCGTACGGGTCACCGAAAATATTATCGCCGTCATAATGGAGGGCAAAATGCCAGTCCGGCGAAACTGCCACATAGGAGGAGAACGCGAGATAGTTGTTTGGAAGAGTACCTAACTTGGCGCCCGTGGCCGCATCCCACACAATGACCGGCCCGTGGTGAAAAGCAAGGATTCGCCGCCCGTCGGAAGAGAAAAAGGCTGCGCTGGCGCCTGGGTCCACCAGCCTTGTGTGCTGCCCAGTATTGACATCCCACAATTCCGCACTGGCATGGCCGTGGTTGAGCGTCGTCAGAATCTGGGCGCCATCTGGGGAGAACCTCACATTGCAAGAGGAACAATGCTCTATCGTGGTTCGGCGTTGCCCCGTGTTCGCATCACAGATACGAATCGTCCCGTCGTCGCCTGCCGAGGCCACAAGGCTTCCGTCCGGCGAGAACGCCACGCTCTTGACGGCAGTATTATGCTTGGGCAGTATGAGTTGCCGCGCGCCTGAGAGGGTTTCGAACACGTATACGTCGCCGTTGTCGCTTCCAGTCACGATGCGCTTGCCGTCGGGCGAGAAAGCGGCGGCATTCACTGCGGCGGGATGGGGAATGGTTGCCTGCGTGTTCCCTGAATCTACATCCCATACTCGAACCGTGCCATCCGCGCTGGCCGTCAGCAAGCAATCATCGTGAGGTGAGAACTGGATGTCCGCGATGCCTTTCGCGTGCCCTTCGAACCTCCGCAGAGGCTGCAATCCGGGTGGCCAACAGGCTGCTGCCAGCAATGCCATCAGGCACGGGACTGCAAGCAACCATGTACGGATCAGGATCCAGAGCGCGCGCAGGATTCGATGCCAATGCCGCTGCTGCGGCCGGGGCTGCTCGTTTGCGGCCATAACGGCCGGCACTCTACCGAGTTCTCAGCGGGGCATCAAGAGGCTAAGAGCCAACGGACCAAACCTCCCTTTGTTGTCCCCCTCCCCTTGCGGGAGGGGGTAGGGGGAGGGCCGGACGCCCCCTCACCCGGCGTTCGCTTCGCTCACGTCCGCCCTCTCCCGCAAGGGGAGAGGGAATACGCGCCCAATGCGCCACGCACCCCGTCCAGCCCCCGTGGTGAGAATTGCGGCCTAACGGCGGCGGCGTTTGCCGTTCTCCGGCCGTATCCGAATCTTCCGTGCTGGAATCCAGACGACTTTGCCGTCGCGCCATTCAGCGATGGGGTTGCCTGCGCGCTTGTGCTGCAGGATGGCTTCGCGGACGGCGGCTCTCATCGCCCGCCCGACCAGTTCTTTGTCAGCGAGCAATTCGCCTATGTCTCTCTGCTTCTCAGTTTTCACGTCGCCCACTCTGCGCGATCAGTTCCCATGTCCCCTTGTCAACGGCCTCTCGTATCTTGGAGCCTTCACCCCGGGCAACGAGCACCGGGCCAGTCCTGCGGGAATTATCATACACTTGCCACGTCGCTGCCAGTGGCATATACAGTTCAAAAAAGTTCACCAGTCCCGCGCCATAGCGCCGCCGGATGGTCTCTTCGGGAACGTCATGGCCGCCAAGGCGCACGCGCTCAGCCACGCGCGCTACGGCAACGTCCGCACTGGGGAGCCACAGGAATACGAGGTGGAACTTGTATCCGGCTTGCGCCAGTTGCCTGAGCCACGGCGCAAACGAGCGGCTGGAGAGCGTGGTTTCAAAAGCGAAGCTCGCATGTTGAGCCGCCAACTCGCGCAGGCGCGCAAGCATGATCCGCGCCGCGGCGCCGGCAACACGTTCTGGAGCAAAGCCGGACAAGCCCCGCGCCAGCACGTCTGCGTTTACAAACTCCGTCACGCCCAGCGCCCCACGCAGCAGCAATGGCGCCGTTGTGGATTTCCCCGCGCCGTTCGGCCCCGCCAGTATCACCACGTTGGGTGGCTGAGATTGCATGTCTGGAGATTGTATGAGTGCGTCGGCGGGTTGGCAACCCGGCCTGCTCTGCCTTTTCAGATTTTTTCGATTTTTCCCTTGACAACAACGTGCCCCAACTGTATTGTATTATAGTGGATGTGTTGTGTGACCAAGGGAGGGTCTGGCCAGACCTTGGGTTGAACGGGAGCCACAGAAGTACAGAGGCAGAAAGAACGGCAGGCTTTATGCTTTTTCAGAATCAAGAATCAACAGTCCTTTCTCTGTGCCTCTGTGCCTCAATGCCTATGCCCGTTTATTATATCGTTTCTACCTCTTGGTTATATCGTTATCTTCTCCTGATACTATCCCCAATATATCTTGATTCGATCCCTATTATATCTCGAAGCGATCCCTATTATATCTTGAAACGATCCCTATTATATCTTGAATCTATCCCTATAGGGCCAGTATTTTAAGGACTTAGAGCAATGGAACCTATCTGGGACTTTGGGTGTTGGCGTGGACTATGCACCGCATTAGGATGCGGAGGACTTGCATGAAGGTTAGAGAAGAAACTGCGCACGCTTCAAAGGCTCAAATGGCGGAGGGAGAATGACTCTCAGTGCGGCACTGCTTGTAGTGGTGGTGTGGATTATTCTGGTCTTGCTGGCCCACGTGCCGGCCGCGGTGAGCGCCGCGATTTCCCGGCGCGTTGTCCCGCCTGACGGCAAGATCGTCATTCAGGACTATGGGGCGCGGGACTGGGGTCCTGAGCTGGTCCAATTCCAACTGGACACTGGCCGCTTTGTGCCAGGCCAACTCGTGCTGACGGATGCGCAGGGCCGTGCTGTGCCGTTCCAGATCGAAGGCGATATGCTCGCCTTTGTCGCCAGCGTCGGCAAGGGGCAGTCGGTGGCATACAAGCTCGCCGCCGCGGCCAAGGACTGCAGCGCTGAGAATTCCACGCTCAAGTGCTCTGTGCAAGGCGATTGGTTCGAGGCGGCCAACGAGTTCCTGGCGTTGCGCTGTCCCAAGCCTGGCGCCAAAAGCTACGCTGCCCCCATTGAAGCGGCTGCAGCGCCGGCGCCTCTGGCGCAGTGGAAGCCCGCGGGTGTGGAGCAGTGGATCGGCGGGGCGCGGTTCGCAACGGCCCGCAAGGTCACGGCATGTACTTTCTCGCTCCTGCACCAAGGCCCGGCATTCGTCGAGTATGAAGCGCGCTACAGGTTTGAGCCGGCCGGTCAGTACGTCTTGCGCGTGCGCCTGGCCGCAGGCGTGCCGCTGGCTGCCGTCACCGAGGAGTTCGATTTCGGCGCAGTGACCGGCGGCGAGGACCTGTTGCTGCTGGAACTGCACAAGGGCTGGCAGCCGGCCCGGATTTGCATCGCCACCGCAACAGGCGAAGGGTCTACGCCCGGGCCGCTCGAGGCCAAGCCGTTTCAGAAGTACATTGAGGAGCGAAGGAAGACGGGCCTGCTCTGCACGGCCAGTGTGGGCGGGTTCGGCGTGCCGCCCGATCCGTACTTTCCTGAGCCGGGGCTGGCCTTCCTCGAAAAAATCGTGCCCGGAGCCAAATGGGGCGGCCTGACCGGCGGCATTCAACTGCTGGGTGTGGACGAGGGCCGGCGGGACGCCGGCGCTCCCAGTGGCCGGCGGGACGCCGGCGGTACGGTTCCCCCTCCCTTTGCGGGAGGGGGCAGGGGGAGGGGCCTGGGCATCGCGGCGCTGCACCTTGGCTCGTGGCGGCGCGCTATGGCGCTGAACGTCTGGCACAAGGACGGCGTGGGCCTGATGGTGGGCCTGCCCCTCAGCGTGCGGCGCTCCCGCTGGTATCTCGACATCACGGACGATATATCGCCGTTCTCAACGCATGAGCACGACGAGGGCCTCGCGCAGACTTACGGCCGCCGCGAATGGTGCCTGTACTATGGCGGCGATATCAACACGGCCCAGCCGCGCTTCGGATTGATCGGCTTGGATCGTTACAAGGACTGGGTGGTAAGCTGCCCCGAATCCAAGGCGACGCGCCAGGGCTACCCCAGGGCCTTCTTCACACGCCAGCTTGCCGAACGCCTGCGGAAAACGCTGGAGCAGCACCTCGCCAAGGCCGAGGTGGGATCCTACTACATCGTCTCTGGCAAGACCGCGGACGCCGTCAAGCACGCCCAGGATGTGATTCAGGGGCTGAAAGCGGACCCCACGGTGAATTGGCAGGCTCAGGGCCTGACGCATTATCGCCAGGCGCAGTTCCTGGCTTTCGTGAACAAAGCGGACGACGCCCTGGCCTGTCCGGATTTGCCGGCTGAGCTGTGCAACGAGTTGCGCCTGTGGCTGGCGCTGTGGGCCAACCTGCTGTCCGATCCCGACATCGTCCCGCGCGGTTCGGGCGTACACCACGGCAACCCCAACATGACGATCAACCGCACGCTGGCCCTGTCCTACTTCGCCGGCCTGCTCCCCGATCATCCGCTCTACGGCTATTGGATGGAGCACTTGAAAGCCTGGACCGCGTGGAAGCTGGCGAGCCAGACGGCCTTTGACGGACCGTTCATCGAACCGCCGCTCTATTCCGTGTACGGCCCGGTGCGCCACTTGCTGGCCACGACCATGATCCTGCACAACACCGGCGTCGCGGACTTGTCCCAGGCGCCGTACTTGCGCAGGTTCCTCGAGTACTTTGCCGGCCTTTCCATGGCTGACCCGCGCTTCGGAGGCAGGCGCATCGTTCCAGGCATGGGCAACAGTGCCAACCTTGCCGAGCGCCTGTTTGGCATCAGCCTGGCCGTCTTGGAGCAAAGCCAGAAGGATGCCGTGGGCTTCTTCAAGTTCATGCACCGGATGACGCAAGGAAACGAACTGACACCGCGCTGGGAAGAAAAAGAGACCGCCTATGCGCTCTGGTATCTGCCGGACATCCCGGAGCAGCCGCGCGAGCTGAAGACCACGCTCCTGCCGACTTACGGGGTCATCTTCCGCGCGCACTTCAATCAACTGGACGAGACCGCCATGCTCTTCCGCGCCGGCTTCAACTGGTCGCACTGGGACACAGACTCGCTCAATGCGATCCTGTACAGCCAGGGCGCGCCGTTGTCGCCGGGCACGGGCTATCAGTATTACTCCGGTGTGGCCACGGAGCACAACGGCATTTACCACAATCGGGTCAAGATTGAGCGGCCCGACTTGCCCGAGTTGTTCGGCCGCGTGGACACGGGGGTGGTGGACTACGGCTTCAGCGGCGCGGCGGACTACGCCCTGGGCGACCGCTTCTACCCAGGGGGCTTGTTCGCAGACGGCAAGAGCACCGTGTGGCGCCGGCACATCGTGTTCCTCAAAGACGAGGAACCCGGCGGCCCGAATTACTTCGTGTTGCGCGACACGTTCCCCGGCGGCGAGCACCGCAAGAAGTGGTGGAACTGGCTGAACCTCGGCAAGCAGGACATGGTCGCCGTGAACGGCCAGGACCTCGAACTGAAGACCCCGTACGGCGCCTCCACGCGCGTCTGGTTCTCCCGACCGCATGAGATCAAGCCGCGGCTCACCTTCGATGCCC
>JBEKKG010000332.1:0-7824 GCA_050010835.1 Planctomycetota bacterium | reverse complement strand
GCCAGGCTGAAACGGGCCGAGGCCTCGCCGGGGCGGCTGTAGATTGCCGAGGCGCAACGGCTGTCGGACAAACTCACCGCCTGGTTCCGCCAGTCGGCGAACTGGTACGACTCCAGGTCGCCAAGCGGTTTGAACAGTGGCAGCAACTCCAAGCCCTCGGCGCTGGCGGGCCAAGGGAACACGTCGCCCAGGAAGGCTTCGAGAGCGAACTGCCGGTGCAGCCGCGGCGGCGCTTTGGCGTCAAGGGTGCCATAGCTGATCACGCCGCGCGCGCGCGCGCCCGCCAGGGACCACTCCAGCGGTAGTTCCTGGAGGTCCGGCGCGCGGTCGGTCCACTTCTTGTAGCCCCATTCCGTGGCGACCACGTAGTCCGCGAAATTCTCGGTGGCGAACATCGGCGTGGTCGTGTTGTGGATGATCACCAGGCCGCCCGGCCCCACGCGCTGGCGTGTCCACTCCATCAGGTCCAGCAGTTCGTCAATGTCCCAATGGCCCTGCCCTCCCCCTGCCCCCTCCCCGCCGCGGGAGGGGGGTAGGGGGAGGGGCGGCGCGCCTGCCAGCTTGGCCTCGTGCGCCGGATTGCAGCAGAAGAGCGCGACGTTCCAATCGTAATACACGCCGTCGAGCGGGTGGTTCTTGAGCACCCGGTCAATGGAGAATTTCAGGTACTCCAGCCAGCCGGACCGCAGGCACATCTGCGCGCCGTACTCGCTCTTGGCCTTGAAGAAATTGTGCTGCAAGGCGCCCTTGCGGTTCTTGCGGCCCCACTCCTCGCCGTGTTCCTGGAATTCCTTCGTGCTGGGGTGCAGCTCTTTGTTCGAGAAATACGTCGCGGTGCGGATCCCGGCCTTGCGGCACTCCTGGAGCACCTGGTTGTAGCGCTCCATGTCGGGATACGGCGGGTAAGAGCCGTCGCGCCAGAACAGGCCGTCGTTGAAGCAATCGCCGTCGTTGTGGCAGTGGACCGTCTGGTAGCCCTGCGCCGCCCAGCGCTGAATCTGTTCCACGGAAACCCAGTTGCCCTGGTTGCGGTTGAAGGAGGTGTGCACCCACGGCTTGAAAGCGTGCCCTTCCAGCAGCGGGACGGCCAGGTAGAAGTCGAAGACGCAGGGGTTCGTCAAAGCCGTCGCTGCGTCGGCGCTCCACAGCGGGGAGATGGACAGCGCCAGGCCGGGCGGGTCCTGGCTGGGCTGAAAAAGGCACTGCCCTTGGCCGCGGCGGCCGGAGAGTTGCAGGTCCCACTGCGCGAGATCGGAGCCTACGAACCATTCCAGGCCCTCGACTCCCGGGTCCACGAAGATCATGGAACGCGGCGGATAAGCGATCTTGAGCGGCCCCTCACCCTTCCCTCTCCCCTGAGGGGAGAGGGTTGGGGTGAGGGGGCCCAGCCTTAGCTTGCCCCAATGGTTGCTCCCGAAAGAAAACGCCGGCGCGTGTTCTTCTTCGGTCAGGCCCTCCCGGTAGCCGTAGTCGCTCAGGCTGGACGCCAGGATAGTGGTCAGGGGACACACTTCCCGGACGCGCAAGCCGCCGGCCGGAACGAGGAACTCTTTGTGAATCTTGACATAGCCCCAGCGGTACTCGAACGTGGTCTTCACCCGCAGGGCCGAGGCGCGGCGTTGTTGATCCACGAGGGCGCTCTCCACCGTCACAACTGTGTTCAGGCCCGCTTGGCGGTGCGTGACCTGGGGCGCGGCATCGTTCAGGTCGCTCAGCACCGCACCGTCAGCGTCCAGGATGCGGGTCTCAATGGGCCGCACCAGGAGGTTGGCGGCACGGCCGTGCGTCAGCTTGATGCGGCTGATCGCGCCGCCCTTTTTCAGGTCGTGCTCCACCGTGCAATAAGGCGTGCTGAGGGTGAGAGTGCCTGCGGCCTGGTCCTCTTGCACCGAGTAAGCCTGGGGCCACGTGCTGCCGGCCTTGGGCCCGGGCTGGTCCGCCGCCAGTCCCGGCGCGGACGTGCAGAGCGCCGCCCAACAGAGGGTCGCGGCCCCGTAGGACAGGCATCTTGCCTGTCCCCTGACAGGCGGGACGCCTGTCCTACCCGTGCCCCCGTGATACCAGGGGTTGGCCTGTCGCGGGGCGGTCCTTTTCATGGAGGCTCCTCCTTGAGCGTTGAGACATCAAGCTAAGCCGGTTGCTGTGAGGCGTCAAGCTGAAGCCAGTCCGCGGAACTATACGATAAGCAGACGCATCATAGCAACTGGCTCAGCCGCCACAACTCCTCATCCTGCCCTTCGTCGGAGTGCGCCAGCAACTGTACTTCCTTGCGCACGGCTCCCAACAACGCCTTCCTGGCCCGCCGCAGGGCGTTGTCAATCTCGTGGTCGGGGCAGTCTCTGCCCAGCTTGGCTCTGATCTGCGCGTAGGAGCAGGGCTCAGGTTCATGGCCCACACCGTACTTCAGGCACAGGATCAAGAGGTCCTCCGCGCCGGGCGCTGCGTCTGCGCCGCCGTCGGACCCGGCCTGCAAGGACGCCAGACCGCGCTGCACGATAATCTCGGCCCAACGCCGCTGGAAAGCACGCTCGGCCGCGTCCATCCTGGCGCGCTCGCCGGCCAGGCGCTCTTTGAGAATCGTCTCGGCCTTGCCGTGCCGCTGCCGATCCACGATGAAATTTCGCATGGCCGCCACCAGGTAGTGGTGCAGCGATTGTGCCGGGTCGGCCTTGTCCGCCACGCTGTTCTCGATGACCTTCTCGACGAAGGCGTGCGTCCACTCCTCGGCGTCCGAGGGCGGCGCGTGGGCGCGCATGTATCCCAGGATGGGTTCATAATACAGATCGAGGAGCGCGCGCAAGGCCTGGCGTGCGCATGCTGGGTCCTGTTCCCGAACCTGCAGGATGGTGCTCCACGGCGTGTGCGGCCAGTCTCGAGTGTCCGCCATATCCAACGCCCAACCCGATGTGCAATTGTTTAGCGCCTTTTGCCCATTTCTCTCGCGCAGTATGACGATGTTACTTATATGGCGGAGAGTCAAGGGGAAAACACCGCGCTGAAAAAGGGAGGGTGGCAGCAAATGCAGGTCTCCTATGGAGCGTCGGCGTGCCATTACATCGCCGGGCATAGGCCGGCGGGACGCCGGCGCTCCATTTGCTGCCATGCACCCGAAAAGGGACGACTGCGCGCGGGTCAGGTCCAGGCGCCTTGCGCATTCCGCCATGCCTGTTATACTTCCATGTACGCGGCCAGGAATTCGGAGACGGAGAGGGGTGGCAATACTCCTGTTTGGCATCGTTGTTAAGCCCGGGGTCGAACATTCTGCCACCGGTCTTTAGGAACCTATCTGCGGGGGGCCGTATGGCAGACCAGACACCCAGCCTGATTGCCGTCAAGTGCGCCGGCTGCGGCCAGGCCCTGAACTTCCCCGCGAAGTACGCCGGCAGGAACGTGATGTGCCCGCAGTGCGGCCAGGCGGTCACTGTGCCGGCAACGCCTGCCGACGCGCAGGGCAGCGTGTCTGCTGCTGATCCGGTGGGCAAGCTGCACTCCTTATGGAAAGGCACCATCAGCGACCTCAAGGTCTTCGCCCAAGGCGACCCCGGCCTGACGTACAAGCCTGAGAAGAAGGCCGCGCACCCCGCATCATCCGCAGACGGCGCGCCGGCTGTGGGCGAGTACGGCTTTGTCGAGAAGATCGGCGAAGGCGGCATGGGCGTGGTGTGGCGCGCGGAGCACAAGCCGCTGCTGCGCGAGGTCGCGGTCAAGCAGGTCAAGTCGAGCGACAAGGCGGCCGAAGGCGCGTTTCTGGCCGAAGCCCTCGTCACGGGCTTCCTGGATCACCCCAATATCGTTCCGGTGCATGCGCTGGGCAAGGACGCCGCAGGGCGGCTGTTCCTGTCCATGAAGCTCGTGCGCGGCGTCTCGTGGAAGAAGCTGCTGCACCCGGACACCGAGGAAGAGCAGGCGAAGGCCGCCAAGTACGATCAGGAAGGCCACATCAAGATTCTGCTGTCTGTGTGCAACGCGGTGGCCTACGCGCACTCCAAGGGCATCATTCATCGGGACCTGAAGCCCGATAACGTGATGGTCGGCGACTACGGCGAAGTGCTGGTCATGGATTGGGGTATCGCGTTGGACGTGCGCGAGAAGCCCACCGCGCCGCAGCGCACCGCGCACCGCTCTGGAGTCACCACGCCCGCAGGCACTCCATCCTACATGGCGCCGGAGATGGCGGAGATGGCCGGCGAACGCTTCGGGCCGTGGACAGACGTGTACCTGCTGGGCTCTATCCTGCACGAGATTCTCACGGGCAAAGCCGCCAACGCGGGCGAGTCGCCGCAGGAAGCGATGATCAATGCGCTCATGCCCAAGCCACGTGTGTTTCCGCCCGAGATTCCCCAGGAGTTGGCCGCCATCTGCCTGAAGGCGCTGGCCCCCAGCGTGGGTGAACGCTATCAGAACGTGACCTGGTTCCGCGACGAACTGGAAGACTACCTCAAGCACCGCGAATCGCTGCTCATCACGGAGAAAGCAAAACAGGAAGCGGCGGAACTCGCGCTACCCTCTCCCCTTGCGGGAGAGGGCAGGGTGAGGGGGCAGGAACCCTCTCCCCTTGCGGGAGAGGGCAGGGCGAGGGGGCACAAACCCTCTTCCCTTGCGCGAGAGGGCAGGGCGAAGGGGCAGGCGCTCTACTCGCGTTACGCCAAGGTTGTTTCGCGTTACGAACAGGCTTTGGAACTGTGGCCTGGAAATGAGCTCGCGGATGAAGGTCTGCGCACGGCGCGGCTGGCTTACGCCCAGGCGGCGTTGAAGTCCGGTGACTTGGGCTTGGCCGAGGCGCAACTGAGCCGGAAGGAGGCTAAAGACACTGAGGAAAAGCAGTTGCACCAGCGCCTGCAGGCCGCGCGTCTGGCAATTCGGCGCAAGGAACGCTCCGCGCGGATTACCCGGCGCAGTTTGCAGGGCGCGGCGGCAGCGATATGTATCGGCAGCACCATCGCATTCCTGTGGATCAGAGCCGAGCGCAATCAGACGGAGGAGCAACGTCGTGCCGCCGTGGCCGAAAAAGAAAGAGCCGATCAGAAGACGCAGGACGCCATCACAGCAGGCGAGGAGGCGGAACGGCAACGCGCTGTAGCGGTGCTCGAACGCGAGCGGGCCGAAGAAAAGACACGGGAAGCTACGAAATCACGCGCCGCTGAATTGGCAGAGCGCGAGCGGGCCCAGGAAAAGACAAGGGAAGCCACCAAATCACGCGCCGCTGAATTGGCGGAGCGCAAGCGAGCGCTAGATGCGTTGTCCCAGGTAGACGAAGCGCAAGGCGGGTTGGCGCAGTTGCGCAAGGTAGCTAAGGAGTCGCTGCTCGCCGCCTACGCCGAGACCGACAAGCAGCGTGCCGCGGCGGAGATCAATCTCGCGCAAGGCCAAGCTGATCTAAAAAAGACGGCACCGACTTTTTTTGCGCTGGCAAAGTCCCTATTCGACGAGGGAAAGTTCGATGACGCTATGGAAAGGATCGGTCACGCGATCCAATTAGATAATGCGAACACCGACTACCGCCTCTTGCGCTCTGATATACTCGAAGCCAAAAACGACTTCGCGGAAGCCGCCATGGAATGCCGTCGCGTTCTAGAGCTTCGCCCGGGGGACGAGACGGCGAAGACCAAGCTACTACGGCGGGAGCAACTCTTGGCACAGCGCGGCGGGACGCCCATACCAGGATTGGTGTGCTGGTGGAAAGGTGACGGTAATGCGTTGGATTCCGCCGGGAAGAACCATGGCAAATTGATGAAGGGTGCAGTTTTTGGAGAAGATGAGGACCGTTCATCTTTTCATTTCAACGGTTCTACTGCTTTTGTTTCGGTACCCGATAGTCCAACATGGGCCTTCGGAAAAAAGGACTTCACCATAGCGCTCTGGAGCAAGTTTTCGGACGTTTCAGGCCGCCAGCAGGCATTGCTGGCAAGTGACGACGGCGGCGGCAGTCAGAACAAATGGATTGTTTTCCTTTGTAGTAACAACCCGACACTCCATTTCGGCGGCGGCGCTGTACGCGGGATTTGGTTCGGCTCAACTAATTTCACCCCACATGTTGGACGCTGGTACCATTGTGCAATTTCCCGGGCTGGGAACACCTTTCGTTGCGCGATAGACGGAGTACAGGTCTGGTCCTACATTTGGAGTGGGGAAATGCCAAAGGCTTCCGCCCCCCTGACCATCGGAGCAGCCGAAGGGGCATTTGCGTTCCACGGTTATCTCAAAGATATCCGCATCTACGACCGTGCGCTTTCCATTTCAGAGATCAACGCCATGATTGGCTCGCAACAGGGTCCCGCGAACAATAAGCCGGCTGCTTCGCAGAAGGTACGATCTAAGGTTGGCCGAGAACCAGAATTCTAAGGCGGGGCAGGCCCCGGAAGGTTGTACCTTCACCCCATAGGTTCCCGCTTTATGCGCATAGACATCAACGTCCTCGGAAATTGAGACAGACCGACTCTCCGGATAAAACCGGCAGAGAGCAGCGGGGAGGTGAAATTCCACCTCTCCTCTGCGCCGCCGCCTGGCCACCCGCGGCCAGACCTGGCTTGGCGCGCATCTGCTTTTTCATTTTACATTCCGCATTCCGCCGTTTGAATAGCCCCCATGCGCGTCGCCATCACCGTCACCGCCGGTCCCGCGCGCCCTTAAGCGCCCTCACCTATCCCCAGCCAGTCTCAATGTTTCCGAGTAAAGGTGACAGTCCACCTCTCCTCTGCGCTGCCGCTTGGCCACCCGCCGCCAGACCTGGCTTGGCGCCCGCCTGCTTTTTCATTTTACATTCCGCATTCTGCCGTTTGAATTGTCCCTATGCGCGTCGCCATCACCGTCACCGCCGGCGCCGCCAAGGACCGCAGCTTCACCTTCGACCAGCCCGATTGTTTCGTCTTCGGCCGAGCGGCGGATGCCAAGGTGTCGTTGCTGCGACTCGGGACGTGCAATTGGCACCGATTGCTGGTATTCTATCTTTGGCTCGTGGGCCATGTGTGTTGCCGCCGCCGCATGGTCCGCCGGCAGGCACTGGCGATTCAGGTCGGCGGCTGAAAGTTGCTGTTGGCTGAGGCGAGGCGCCCATGATTACGATCTCTCTGGATGCAACGAAAGAAGAACAGTTGCGCAAAGTGGCGAAACCGCGCCTTGTTAAGCTGGCCGAAGTGGTGTATTCATAGCCCCTCGAGATGGAAATGGAGACTCACTCAATCAACGCGGGGCAGTCTGAGGCAGAGGTTCAAGCAGCAGCGTCCACTGCGGGCGTCGCGCCCGAGGCGCTGGCCGACCTCATCCGGCGTGTCAGCGCCGCCCTGCAACCCATCCGCATTATCCTTTTCGGCTCAGCCGCCCGAGGCGAGCGCAAACCGGATAGCGATCTGGACATTCTGGTGGTGGCCCCGCCGGGGACCCACTGCGGCAAAGCCAGCGCGGCAATCTACCGGCAGTTGATCGGCTTTGGCTGTCCCGTGGACGTGGTTGTGGCCACCGATGAGGACCTGCGTGCGTACGGCTCGAACTTCAGCCTGGTCTACTATCCGGCTTTGCGGGAAGGGAAGGTTATCTATGGCGCATGAGCTGGGCCTGCCGGGCAGTCCGGAAGAATGGCTGCGCTACGCGCGCAGCGACCTGGCTGTGGCGCGGAAACCCTGCCAGCCAGAGATACTGCTTGAGACCTTGTGTTTCCACGCCCAGCAGGCTGCCGAGAAGAGCTTGAAGGCCGTTCTCGTGGCCAGGGGTAGTAAAGGTGGGTAGTAAAGGTGACGGTCCACCTCTCCTTTGCGCCGCCTGGACACCCGCGGCCAGACCTGGTTTGGCATGCACCTGCTTTTTCATTTTACATTCCGCATTCTGCCG
>JBEKKG010000331.1:0-7835 GCA_050010835.1 Planctomycetota bacterium | reverse complement strand
GCCAGCAGTAATTCCAACGTCTCAAGGGCCGCAGCCAGCCCGCGCAGCAGTAGTCCAAGCCCCTCGCGGGTCGCACCCAGCCCGCGCGGCGCCAGCACAGATCCCAAGAAGAAGTAGTTCGGAGATTTTCAGGCCGCATTTGGACTGTCATTTTGAAGAAGGAGAAGAAGATGAGGACTCCAGAACCGAAGACGTTTGGATTGCCAGTCGCAGCTTGGGCCGCTCTGGTGTATGCCCTTCTCTTAACGTGCAGCGCGCGCGCCGCAGAGAACAGCCAACAGGCCATGTTCGAGACGCCGGACAAAGCGGTGGCCGAATTGGAAAAGGCGGTGCAAGCCAAGGATGTGGAGGCGCTGCGGAAGCTGTTTGGGCCTGCAACGGATGAAATTGCAAACCCGGATCTCGTCCAGCGCGAGCATCATCTTGAACACTTCGCTCAACGCCTGACGGAAGGGCACAAACTGGTCAACAAGGACGAAAACACGATTGCCATCTCCATTGGCAAGGATGACTATCCTTTCGCGATCCCCCTGGCGAAGAAAGACAATAAATGGTTCTTTGATACAGAAGCCGGGAAAGAAGAAATTCTCAATCGCCGGATTGGGCACAATGAATTGGAAGCCCTCGAAGTTTGCCGTGCTTACGTTCAAGCTCAACGCGACTACTCCCTGAGAGACTGCGCCGGCGAAGGAACCATGGAATACGCTCAGCGGTTCAAGAGCGCGCCTAACGCAAGAAATGGTCTGTATTTTGAGACAAAACCGGGAGAGGATCCCAGCCCGTTTGGAGCCTTGGTGGCCGAGTTGGAAAAAGAAGGATATGGCAAGAAAAAAGACGATAGCGGCGCTGCGCACGCCGCTCACAACCCGCTCCATGGCTATTTTTTCAAGATTCTGACACGGCAGGGGAAGAACGCTCCCGGGGGCAAATACGATTACGTCATAAACGACCACCTAGTGGCTGGTTTTGCCTTGCTGGCCTATCCCGCGGAATGGGCCAATTCCGGCGTCATGACCTTCATCGTGAACCAACGCGGCAAAGTTTACGAAAAGAATCTCGGCGAGAAGACCCTTGAAGAGGCCAAGGACATCAAAGAATACAACCCCGACGAAACTTGGAAAGCGGTGGAGTAGGGCAAGCTTTCCAGCTTGCCCGGACAAGCTGGAAAGCTTGTCCTACTTGTTGGGAGTAGAGGCACCCGCTGAACCAGAACTTGCATGGACAGCAGGCGCATGGTGGCTCACACCGCCTCTGGTCGAGTGCGCAAGTTTGGAAAATACATGGTCCTTTTGCAGGGCCTTTTCCCGCGCCACCTCATCCAGCGGGGACTTCGCAAGCGCAACGTCGTCATCGCCATCATCAGTGGCGCTTGGTTGCTGGCTTTGGGCCTGGGTTTGCTGGGTCTGGACCTGCTGGGGCTGCGTCGTGGCAGACTTACTAGACTTCGCGCTGGACGCGATGGATTCCGCAAGCTTAGAAAATACGTGGTCCTTCTGCGAAACTTTCTGTTGCTCCGCCAACTGCACCGCGGACCCCGAGAGCGTAACTGTATCAGTGGCGGCAGTCGCCGACTGGCTTGATTGGCTTGACCTGCTTGACTGGGTCTGTGACGCACGCAGGACAGGCGGTTGCAGATTCACCAGTTTGGTGATCACTCGTTCTGCGTCGGTTGTGGGCTTTAAGGCGTAATCTATCGAGACATTTTCAAAGTTTATCGGGTGCGTCATGCCCAGGCGTTGGGTCATGTCCGCGAAGGCGTTCTGGCTGTTTGGCTTTTGTACGCTCAGCGAGGTGCCGGCAAAAAGTCCTGCAGCACTGGCACTAGAACCCGTCGCCTGAGAAACTACCGGGACAGTGATCGCCATTGGCGAAACCCTCCACTCAAGACGTTACCAGCACCGTCGCTGGTCAAGAACACTGCTTACATTGTATCTGGTGCACGTGCAGGAAGTCAAGGTCAAAAAACGGAAAAAATGCAGAAAACCTGAAATTGCGTTCACAGTCCCGCCTGCCTTACAGGTTTCAGCGCTTGAAATCAGGCTGTTTGCTGAGCCAGTCGCGCCATTTGGCGAGGTCGCGTCCGAAGTCCTGTCCTGTGGCCCCCTTCAAACTGGCCAGGGCCGGCACCATGACTGTTCCCTCGAACTGCTTTAAGTCCATACCGGGCAACTGGATAGGCAGTTTAACGCCTTGGCCTTGGATCGCCACCTCGCTCATTGCCGGCCCAGAGGCAACTCCGGCACGCACCTCCAGTGTGACCAGGTAGAAGAGCGCTTCGTAAGCCCTGCGGTCGCCGACATCACGCAGCGCCGCCACCGCCGCAGCGCGCTTCGCCTCGTCAAACCCAAGATCACTGTCATAGGCCGCGCGCCAGAAACGCAGAAGTTCCGCGGTGACTGCCGCATCCTTGCGCCCGCGCACGAGATCCAGGGCCTCCTTGCGCACCTCTGGCACGGGCTCCGCCAGCACTGTATTGGCCAGCGCCCTGGCAGTCGTCTGCGGGGCTGGAGCGGCCATGCCAATAGCGCGGGCGGCCCCCAGCCGCGTTGTGGCGTCATAATGGCGCCAATCCAGACAAGCGCCGAACGCGCGGCCGGAATGCTCACGGTCCCGGCAGAGCGCTTTGCCCAGCACCGCCTTCTCCTCTGCGGACAGTTTGTCGCCGCCCAGGAGCACGGCTGCCGAGGCAGCCTCTTCCTGGTAAGCTGCGTCGGAGATCCCTGAGCGGAACCACTCGCGTGTACTGGCCCCTGACGGCGTGCTGGCCCGCCGCGGGCCGATGACGACCGGCTGTTCACTGGACTCTGCGGCAGAGAGATGCTGCGCCGCCAGAGCCCCCACAAACAGCACCGCCAAGGCCGTCTTGGCGCCCGGCGGCCCACGGAGCGTCTTCATTGTCATTCTCCCTCGTGCGCCGGCTTCAACTACTCACACGCATGAAGACGCGGCAGTTCCGCTTTTGCTGCCACTTTCGATTGCGCGGCTGGACATGCTCAAATCGAAAATTGAAAATCTAGAATCGAAAATCCCTTGCCGCCTCGTACATCGCGGCGATGTTCTCTACCGGCACGCCCGGCGGAAGGTTGTTGCCTTCTCGCAGAACGAAACGCCCGCCGCGTGTGACGCCGGATGCAAGCACACGGCGGACTTCGGCGCGCACCTCGGCGGGCGTGGCAGCCAACAAGAACGCCACGCTGGGGCCGCCGAGGATTTCCACGTCCGGCCCGAGCTGCTCGCGCAGCCACGCAAAGTCCACGGGGAAACCGGTGTCGAAGCTCTGGACCTTGAGCGTGTCGCGCAGAAAGCGGAAATGCCGCGTCGCATCCCCGCAGAGATGGATGCTGACCGTCTCCCCTTCGGAAAGCTCGTTGACCAGCCGGCGGTGGAAGGGAAGAATGAGGTCCTTGTACATGGCCGTCGAAATGAGCTGTAGCGAATCATCGGCGTAGCCAAAGCTTTTGGGCCGGAGGGGCTGGCCGAGTTTCTCGCGGTAGGCGCGCACGCGCAAGATCGTCGCCGAGGTAATGAAGTCCAGCAACTTGAGGGCGTAATCCGTATCCGCCGCCAGGTCGGTCATGAACTCCGTCGCGCCGCGCAGATTGCAGGCGACAGTGAGCGGACCGTCGGTGCCGCAGCCAGTGGGGCTGACGCCCTTGATGGGCAGTCCCTTGTAGGTCCAGCCCTCAGTCTGTTTCTGTTTGAAGTACTCGTAGAACTCCCAGTTGTGCTGCATCAGGCCGCCCGTGAACGGATCGGGAATGCCGGCGTCGAAGAGCGCGTTCTTGCGGGCGTCGTCCTGGAGGAGCGGCTCGCTGTCCGGCACCTGGTCTGCGTAATAACGGACCGGGCAGCCGAACCACACCGCTTCGTAGATATTCTGGAAGTCCACGGCGGCGTGCCAGCCGTCCTTGGGCGGGCCCATTTCGGCGTCGTAGGGCAGGTTGTGGCGGACCCAGTGCTGGTGTTCGAGCTGCCGTTCCAGCATAACCTGCGGATCGCTCATGTACTGCTCGAAGGTGACACCGCGCGGATTGGTGCGGCGGTCGAACATCGTGAAGCGCGCGTTGACGCCCAAGGTCATCGGCACGCGGATGGGTTTGCGCGCGCGGTAGGCGTCCCAGACCTCGCGGACTTCAGCGTTGTGTTTTTCAAAGTCAATGGGTTGCATGATTCAAACCTTTCACTACAGTATAACCCACAAGCACGGGTGTAGCGCAGGCATCTTGCCTGCAAAGGCGCTTAAGCAGGCTGGAAGCCTGCGCTACAACAAGGAGAACTTCATGGCACAGTTGAGCACTTTTCCTGGTGTTGGCGCCGCGGCTCTCCTCGCCGTGTTGCTGCTTGGCTCCACATTCGCGGCAGCGGTCTTTGCCGCCGAACCGAAAACGGAGTTGCTGTGGCCCGGCGGCGCGCCGGGAGCGAAGGGCGACGGGGATCGGGACAAGCCGGCCCTTACCGTCCACTTGGCCGCGCCTGAGAAAGCCAACGGGACGGCCGTGGTGATCTGCCCCGGCGGAGGCTACGGTGCGCTGATGCTGTCCTACGAAGGCCACGACATCGCCAAGTGGCTCAACCAGTACGGCGTTGCCGGCATCGTGCTCAAGTACCGTGTCAGTCCTTACCGCCACCCTGCGCCGCTGCTGGACAGCCAGCGCGCCATGCGGATTGTCCGGGCGAAGGCCAAGGAATGGAGCCTGGACCCCAAGCGCATCGGGATCATGGGCTTTTCCGCGGGCGGGCACGTGGCTTCAACGCTGGGCACCCATTTTGACGCCGGCGACCCGAAGGCGGCGGACCCCATCGAACAAGCAAGTTGCCGGCCGGACTTCCTCGTGCTGGTCTATCCGGTCATTACCATGAGCGACAAGGGCGGCGGCATCTGCCGTGAGACCCTTTTGGGGAAAACGCCCGCCGCAGCCGACGTGGATTTGCTTTCCAACGAGAAGCAGGTGACGGCCCAGACGCCGCCCACGTTCCTGGTGCACTCCAAGCTGGATCAAACTGTCCCCGTGATCCACAGCGCGATGTTTTGTGAAGCCCTGAAGGCGCACCAGGTGCCGGTGGAGTTCCTCGAACTGCCCACCGGCGCGCACGGACTGGGCTGCGGGAAGGGCGAGTTGTGGGCGGCGTGGGAGGCGAAGTGTCTGGAGTGGTTCAAAGCACGGGGATTGGTGAAAGAATGAAATCTGTTCACCACCGCGTCCTTTGTGTCCATTCTGTCCATTCCGTCCATTCTGTCCATTGTGTCCGGGGTGAATAGTTCGGTCCAAGAGGAGGAGAGCGCATGATCACCAAGGAAGAGCGAGTACTGCGCGTCATTGCGCGCCAGGACGTGGACTTTCTGCCCAGCCAGATCACCTTCTCCGACCGCACGCGGGACAAGGAGCTTGCCGCGGCCCTGGGCCTGGCTTCCGCGTCGGAACTCGATGGCTACCTGGAGAACCACATCCATCTCACGCTGTGCCTCAACGACAAACCGCTCTTCTACCGCAATGACCGGGAGGAAATGGTTCGCCTCGCCGCGCTGGGTTTCTGCTGTCCGTGCTGGCTCAAGAAAGTCGTCTACGATTCCTGGGGCATGGGCATCGAGGTCGGCAGCGACGGTTTCTTCGCCTGTTTCCATCCTTTGCAGAACCAGGCCACGCCGGACATCGCCAGCCACATGCCGCCGGACGTCAACCGCGCGGTGCTCTTCGAGGGCGATATCGCCAAGGCCGTGGAGCTGTACCACGCCCCTGACATCCACCGCCCCGGCAACTTCGACGAGATGCGGAAGGACTTGCAGGAGTACTCGGGCAAGTTCCTGGTCGTGCCGTCCGGCTACTGCGGCATCTACGAGCGGGCGTATAACTTAATGGGCTTTGAGGAGTGCATGTTGAACCTGGCGCTGAACCCCGCGGCCGTGCACCGGCTGCTGGACAAGGTCTGCGAGTACAAGCTCCAATTCGCCGAACAAGTGGTGAAGCTGGGCTTCAAGATCGCGCATCACGGCGATGACCTGGGCACGCAGCGCGGCACGGTCTTCTCCAAGGCGATGTTCCGCGAATTTTTGCTGCCGCGCCTGAAAGTCTCCTGGGAACCGTACCGCAAGGCCGGCATTCCTATTTGCCTGCACTCCTGCGGCGACCTGACCGACTTCATCCCCGACCTGCTGGAACTGGGCCTGAAGGTCCTCGAACCCGTGCAGCCGGTGATGAACCTGAAGCGCCTCAAAAAGGAGTTCGGCAAGGACCTGGTCTTCTGGGGCGGGATTGAGACCCAGAACCTGCTGCCCTTCGGCACGCCCGCACAGGTCAGGAAGATGGTCCGCCAGACCATTCGCACCCTGGGCAAAGGCGGCGGCCACATCATCGCCCCCAGCCAGGAGGTCATGAACGACGTGCCCATCGCCAACGTCAAGGCGCTCGTCGAGACCATAGTCGAGGAACGGCAGAAGGTGCTGAATATGTAGAGACAGAGCGCGGCCATGAACAATAATGCGAACGCTGAAAAGAATACGAGGCATGACAACCATGCCGAAAGGGAATGAGGCCAAGAGAACCGATGTCAACTCTGAAGATGCCAGGAGCCAGTTGTCAGTTGCCCAGCATCCAACGCCGGCGTTTTGCACCCAACGTACCGCGGGCGTCCCGCCCGCCCGTACCAGACTGGCAGAACGCGAGCACGAAGGCGGGCGGGACGCCCGCGGTACGCATTCTGCATTCTGCATTCTTTGTCGTGCTGCTCGCCTGCGGCGCTGTCCGCGGCGGCGATGCGGAGGCCTTGATTGACACCAACTTTGGCGCCGCGGACAAGTACGCCATCCTCCCGGACACCGAGAAGAATGAGCGCCTCAGCGGCGCTCTGCCCGCTGGTTGGCAAGACAATTCGTCCTGGGCGAAAGTCTGGGCCAGCTACCAGCGCCTCGAAGAACCTGACCGTGCTTTCCTGCGCGTCAACGTGGCCAAGCAGGAAGCCGGCAACTGCCAGTTGGTTTTCCCGCTGCCCAAGCCTGGCGGCGAGACATTCTTCCGCTTCTCCTTCAACGCGCGCAGCCGCACGGCCACTCGCGCGCGGCTGGGCATCCGCCAGAACGGCCCGCCGTACCGCTTCCTGTGGGACTGTTCCCCGGGACTGAAATCCGCCTGGCAGGACTGGGCCTTCGAATTCCGCCTGGACGGGCAGGCTGAGCCTGTCGGCTTCTACATAATCATCAGCGGGGCCGGAGAGGTGGATTTGGCGCGGCTGAGCCTGCTGCGCGTCCCGCGCGAACAGCTCCTTGCCGAGCTGCGGACCCAGCAGGCCGGCGCGCCCAAGAACCTGCTGCGCATCTCGCGGCTGCCGCTGGGCCTGCAAAGCGGCTGGAGCCTGTCGCGCGAGTGTTCCGACGGCGACGATGTCGAGGTGCTCGGCGACGATGGCGTCGTCGGGCCCAGCAGCGCCCCGGCGTTGCGGATCAGTCCCGCGGCGCCCTCGCTCCTCAAACGGCCTCTGGATTTTTCCCTCTCCCTGCTCCAAGACGAGACGGCCAGCCGGCCCTTCCAGCTTTACAGCGCACCGTTCGCCGTGCCGCTGGCCCTTGAGACGCACACGGCCAGCCTCTACGTCAAAGGCGAGGGCAAAGGCAACCTGTCGGTGCTCTGCGACGAGCGCGTGCTGGCACGCAGGCCGTTCGAGTGCCCAGCCAGCGGCGATTGGCACCGCGTGAGCGTGCCCTTCAAGCCCGTGCTGTTGGCCCGCGCCTGCGTCCTGCTCCTGGAAGGCAAAGGCAAGTTATGGATTGACGCGCTGCAGGTTGAGCGCGGCGGCGAAGCTACCGAATATGCCGCGCCGGCGCGTTGCGAAGTAGCCCTGGC
>JBEKKG010000330.1:0-7855 GCA_050010835.1 Planctomycetota bacterium | reverse complement strand
AGCACCTGCCGGAAGATTGTGCCCGAAGGCGTGATGCCCGGCGCGCTGGGATCGGCGGGGGGATGAAGGTTCTCGTCAGGCAACATGGGGGGGACCCGCCACACACCGTTCTGATATGTGCTCAACGCCAGCCCGCGCAGGAGAATGCGGCCGCTGGGGGCCAAAGCGCCGCGGGCGGCGGAATCGAAGTCCGCGGTAAGCGCCGGGCTTTGGTTGGCGTAGAGCGGCCCGAGGCCGCTCAGGTCCACGCTGCTGTCGAAGGAATTCCCGGCGGCTGTGCCGCGGCCGCCCGCGATCCCCGAACCGCTCTTGCCGGACTGCGTCGGCTCGTTGCGCTGCGTCAGGAATTCAATCCAGCCGGCCAGCGTCTCGTTGAGCCGCGGCGCGGAGAAGAAGAGGAACAGGCCCAGCGCCATCCCGGAGAGGGAAAGGACGGCTGTCAGAGCCAAGCCCTGGCGCAAAGCCTGCTCAGTCAGAACGGACGGCGCGCCCGCTCCGGCCTGGCGCCCGCGCGCGGCGAAGTCTTCACGCGCGCGCCACAAGGAGTGCAGCAACAGCGTCCACGCGCTCAGGCCGACAAAGCAGACCATTTGCAGGAACAGCCAGGGGCCGGGATAGCGGATGCCGGAGAGGATGACCAGGGCCAGCGAGGCCGCGCCCGCAAAAAGAAGCACGGCGCTGCGATACGACAGAAAGAAAAGGAACGTTGGGAAGAGACACAAGAAATGTGCGGCCGCCGCCAGCCCTTCCTTGTTCCAGGCCTCCGCGCTCCGCACCGGCATGAAGTGGTGCACAAACAACGCCAAAGCGATGGCGTAAACGAACACGGGCCGCGCGGGTGGAATCCGGCTGCGGTCCAGGGCCAGATAAGCCACGGCCGCCGAGAACACGACCCACGCGCAATACGTGAGATTGTGCTCCGCGAGCAGCGGCGGCAGCACTGCGGAGGCCACCATCGCATAGAACGACACTCGCAGAACACGGTACAGGACCATCACAAAGGTCTCCCGCGCGTCACAGGTGACAGGTGACATGGAAGAACACGCGCGCGCACAGGTCTGGTGGGAATTATGGGAGGTATGGGAAGTATGGGAGTCATGCCAGGGCACAACACGCGCGCTGGCAGATCTCTAGTCACTTGCCACATGTCACGCTCCACGCACCACGCTCCACGCTACGGCGCCGGTTCCTCACCGGCCTCCTCGTCGCCCAAACTCAGCAGCAAGTCTTCATCCCCCAGGTCGTCACGCTGCGTGCTGCCTCCCTGGCGGTGGAAGATGCGCCTGAACTCCTCGCTGCGCACGTCCAGGACCTTGAGCACATTGTCGCCGGTGAGGAGCCAGGAGAGGGATTCCCCGGCGCGCAGAGAGCCGAGCCCCAGCACCAGGACATAAGCGCGGTGCAGGCTGCGGCGCCAGAGGCGCGGCCGGAGGTGGGCCAAAGTGTGGCGGTCGTCGCGCTGGAAAGCAGCCAGCATCTCCAGCAGCGCGTCGAGGTTGCGCCTTTCGCGGCTGACGGCCGTGCGCAGCAGCCGGTCCGGCGGCTGCAGGCCGGCGCATTCGACCTCGCAGCCGCGCCGGGCCAAGTCGCGGGCCACGGTGCCGGCGCAGGAGAGCGCCAGTTCGAAGGCCGCAAAGCGCTGCACGCCCAGGCGCTGCAGGTTGGTGTCCAGCAGCAACAGCACGCGCCGGGCCTGCGGCTCCTCAAACTCCTTGACCAGCGTGGCCTCCAGGCGGGCGCTGCTGCGCCAGTGAATCCACTTCGGGTTGTCGCCCTGGCGGTATTCGCGCAGGCCGCGGAAGTCCTCCTCGGCGCGGGAGGGGCGCGCGCGGCGCAGGAACTCCAGGGAGACCTCCAGCTCCTTGAAGAAGGCCGTGTCCAGTTCGCCCAGCCGGGGATAAACCACCAGGCGCGTGGGGGCGCGGCGCATTACGGCGCTGTTGAAAAAACCCATCGGGAAGGCCGTCTCGATCACGCTGTCGCCGAAGCGGTAGAGGCCCCGGCGCCGCACTGCCAGGTTGTACTTGACCCGCTCCTGTCCTTTCCCCGGCACTATCGTGACGAAGGCCCCGCCGTAAGCGGCCGGCAGGCGCGCGCCGGCACGGGCTGGTTCCAGCGCTGAGGCAGGGCGGACAGCATCTTCCCTTTCGACCTGCTCGGAGATGGCCAGTCCGGCAGCGGGCCAGGCGGAGAGGTTGGTGAGTGACAGACTGACACTGAGGTTCTCGTTGGCAAAAACGCGCTCGATGTGGCTGCGGCGCAGACGCACCCCGCGCAAGGAACGCGCGCCCTGCCACATGGCCAGGAGCCACAGGGACAGCAAGATCAGCCCCATCAGCAGGGGCAGGTTGGACCAGGTGTTGGACCCGAGCGACCCCAGGCCGCAGACAGCCGCGACAAAAAGGAAGACCAGACCCTCGGGCCGCAGCCGTGCCAGGTGCTTCAGTGGCCAGTTCAGGATGCTGCCGGCGAGCCGTCCCAAGTGGATCACTGCCGTACCCCCGGCAAGTGGCGGTAAGACAGCCTTTCCAGGCTGTCCGGACAGGCTGGAAAGCCTGTCCTACCGTCCTAATCCCTCGCCCCTAGCCCCGCCTCGTCATGCGCACGGGCACGTTGAGCGCGGCGAACTGCTGTTTGATGCTGCGAGCTTGAGCGACCGAAACATCCTTGGCCAAGGCGAGCACAGGCTTCTGACAGAGCCTGGCAGCATCTGCAACCGAGACGCCTCGCAGTTCGGCGACCGCCTGGTGGACTTTCGGGTTCACGCTCTTGCCCATCAAAACCGACCACAGGCCGCCATCATCCGTTGCGGGGCTGGCCACCGCGGTCTTGATGGCAGGGGCTTCGCGGGGGGCCTGAGCGGGTTCATCAGACAGCGCCCGCATGATGCCGCTGGCTGACAAGTTGGCTTCAAACGCGGCGAGGTCCATCGGCGCGCTCAGGAGGTCCTGGGGCATGGTTGTCTGTCCCGGACCGGTCATCGCTGCCGTGGTCGCCGGTTGCGCAATAGGCGTGGGTGGATTGTGCAGGACAGGCACGTCCGGCAACGGGACAGTGCCGGGGACGGGCACATGAGCAAGAACATGGCTCGAGTCGCGTCCCCGCGCCGCGGCCGCAACCGGTTGCGGCGCCTGGAGTGGAGCCTTAGGCCGCAACTCTACCATCGCTTCCAGGTCTTGGTCCACTGCTTCCACCTTAGGCCCCGGAGTCGCAACCACACCAGTACCGGGACTTGTGGGCTTCGGCATAGGCGCTAGCGAAGGAACTGGCCCCGAAGACGACGGCCGCGATCGCAACAGCGGCACAGCAGGAAGACCCACGGGCGTCGGGACCGACTTGTTGGCCGCCGCGCTGCTGGTCCCGGTAGCGGGCCTTGGCGTGGCCGCCGCGGGATGAGGAACAGGAATCGGCGGCCCTGCCGCATGAGCAGGTCCGGACGGGGCCGCGGGCGCCGCGTGCGCAGCCACTGCGATGCTGGTCCCGGTAGCAGTCTTTGACGTTGCCGCGGCGGGCCAAGGGATAGGCAGCGGCGGCGCCGGAGCTGGAGCGGAGCCGGACGGAACCGTGGCCGCCGCGCTCACCGCCGCCTGTTCGGCAACCTGTTCCACGCTGACACTAATGGTAAGTTTGAGTTTTTGGCCGGTGTAAGGGCAGGGAACGAACAGCGTGGCCGTCGCGCCAGATGCGCCGGCGGCGTAGTCCGAGACCGGCCGCCCTCTAATGCGCGGCGGGGCAGGCCAACCGACTTTGGGGAGGTTCGCGTCGGTGCCCGGCCGGACCTCCATCTTGCTCCCGGCCGCCTCGACATCGGCCAAGGCCGTGTGGACAACCCGCGCTTGCTCGCCAGAGAGCCCGTCCAGCAGAGTGATAGGCGCCGCACCGACGATTTGCAGGCCCCAAGTTTCGTCGTGTCCGAAATCGCGAGCCAGCGCCGCCGCCACAGGCTTGTCCTTGCCTGCAAAGCGGCCCACCAGCACCAGCGAGAATTGTGTACCTGCGGTCGCCACGACTGTCCTGTTCGTTCTCCTGCGCTCCAGTGCGCTATGATGACACAAAGGACCCGCTCTTGTCAAGGGCGGTACTGGCCTACTGGCCAACAAACCAGCAGATCAACAGACCAACAAATCCGTTTGCACATTGCGGGCCAGGGGCACTATACTGAACGCGGCCTGATTCTTGGGTTTTCTCCTAAGAAAGAGGCATTAGGCATCGGGGGCGTTAGGCATAGACTTTGCCTCCTCACCGTGCGCCCCTGAAGCCTAATGCCCAAAGCCTGATGCCTGTAACAGGAGGCACGCATGCAGGGGGACAACGACACCCAGTCTGCAACGCCATCAGAAGCTCGGCACAGTCGTAGGACCCACACTGGCCTGCCAATGGCCCCATCGGTCCAGCCCCAGGACCTGACCAACGATGATCTCTTGCGCCCACTGCCGCGCACCGACTTGGGCGGCCAGCAGGCGCCCCTCCTGGGGAAGATTCCGTTGTTGGCGCGCTTGGGCAAGGGCGCTATGGGAGCGGTGTACTACGGCATACATCCGCGATTGCGGATCGAGGTGGCCATCAAGGTGCTGCAAGCACAGCTTGCGATCGAAGACCAGGGTTCGGTGGAACGGTTCTACCAGGAAGCCCAGACGGCGGCGCGTGTGAGTTCGCCCCATTTGGTGCATGTCCTGGATGTGGACGAGGAATACGACCGCTTCTATATTGTGATGGAGTACGTCAATGGCATCCATGTGGGCGCCTATCTCAAGCAAGCCAACGCGAAGGGGCAAAACGGAGTGCCCGAGGGCGACGCTCTGAAAATTGTCATCGCGGCTTCAAAGGGCTTGGCCGCGGCCCACGCGCAAGGCATCATTCACCGCGACGTCAAGCCCGGCAACATCCTGCTGCCCCTGAGCAAGGAAGGCGAAGACTACGCCCTGGAACAGGCCAAACTGGCCGACCTCGGCTTGGCGCGCCCGGAGAACCAGGCCTCCGGGCTGACGGTCTCCTTCGAAGCATTGGGCACGCCGGGCTACATGGCGCCGGAGCAAGCAGAAGATGCCTCGAAAGTGGGCAAGCCCGCGGACGTCTTCGGCATGGGCGCCACCCTCTACGCGCTCCTGCGCGGGCGCCCCCCATTCACGGGCGACAACGCGCTGTCCGTGATGGCCAAGACCATTCGCGAGCCGCACCCGCCGATTACGGAGTTCAGGCCGGATGTCTCGCTGGCCACGGCCAAGCTGCTGGACCGTTGCCTGGCCAAGGAACCGCGGCGCCGCTACTCCGACGGCGCGGAACTCTTGGCTGCTTTGCGCGCGTGCCGTGAGGAGTTGGGCCTCGTTGAGGCGCCTGCAGCCGCAACGTATGACGATACGACCGTTCTGTCGCGCACCAGGACCCCGGCGCCACGCCCCGCCCGCACGCAAGGCAAGACGCTGCGCGCCGAGCGGCCGCCACAGGCGCGCGCGTTGGAGACAACTGCCGTGCCACCACCGGCGCGGGCGCCGGAGAAAGCTGCCGTGCCTCGTCCTGAGCCGCCGGCAGTTCCGTCTGAACTTGCCGCCACACGGTCAGCCGGGCGCTCCACGCTCAGGATGGCTCAGCCTGCCGTGCCTGGCAGCGCAGCGAGCGGCGCGGCGGCGCGGCTGCCGCCATTGCCACCTGGCGGATTGGGCAAGCACCAGCGTTACATTCGCTGGCCCTTTGGCGCACCTGAGGCGCAGCGGCAGCAGGCGGAGACCGCCCACGCCACGGGTTTGCCAGCCCAAATGAGCGTGCCTTTGCCCAGTGGCCAGGCGATTGGCATGATCCTCCTGCCGGCGGGCGAGTACGTAATGGGCAGCCCACATAGCGAGGAGTTCCGCGAGAAGGAAGAGTATCCCCACTACGTCCGCCTGGCCCGGCCCTTCTACATCGCGGTCACGCCTGTCACGCAGGCGCAATGGCTGGCTGTGACCGGCGAGAACGCCAGCAAGTTCAAGGGGGCAGCGGACAGCCACCAGCGGCCGGCAGAGCGGGTGTCGTGGGACGACGTCCAGAAGAAGTTCCTGCCCAAGCTCGCGCCACTCGCTTCTCCCGCCTGGGAGTTCCGGCTGCCTACAGAGGCGGAATGGGAGTACGCCTGCCGCGCGGGCACGGAAACACCGTTCTGCTTCGGGCAGTCAATTTCCATGGCGAAGCTCAATTGCAAGGCGGACCGCACCTCCGGGAACGACTGGAAATGGCTCTACAGCCAGGACTTGATCAATCCTCTAAAGGAGCGCCAGGAAACTTCCCCAGTGGGCGCCTACGCGCCTAACGCCTGGGGCCTGTACGATATGCACGGCAACGTGTGGGAGTGGTGTGCTGACTGGTACGACCCCGCATTTTACCAGAATGAGCATCAGGTTGACCCGCTGTGCGCAGTCCCGGGGGACGGCCGGGTGCTGCGCGGCGGAAGCTGGAACTACAGCGCCCGCTATTGCCGGGCGGCCTGCCGATACCATAACGCCCCGGATTCGCGGAACTTCAGCATTGGTTTCCGCATCGTCTGCGCGATGACGGGCTCTGCCCACGACGGCAAAAACCAGGCATAGCGCAGGTCGCGTTAGGCTTTAGGTTTGGGGAGCGGGTTCCATTTCCTTGGGGTGGAGTAATTAGACTATATTGGGTTCTGGCCCGACTTGATGGCAAGACCGCTCGTAGCGGCGGAAGGAAAGCGGTATGAAAGGGCGCATGGACGAGAAGCCAGAACTGCCTTTGTGGCTACCAGGCATTCTGCCCGCCGTCTTCTACGGGAGCGCTGTCTGCTGTTTCCTCCTTTGCCATGCTGCATGCCGTATCATGCACTGGCCTATAGCGCTGGCACTGCCTGTTTCATATCTTCTGGGACTACTAATCGGGCCGAGGTCAGTAAGAGTGGTCCTTCGACGGTATCCGGAAACTCGCTTCAGAACGCAACAGAGAGAAGACGGATTCGGCAATGTCTGGACAATGGCCGAACTCATAGTGCCATATCTGCTCGTCGGGCTACTTATGTTGATAGGGGCCGTCGTTACCTGGTGGATAGCGATTGGCGGTGCCCCCCGGCCTTGAGAAAAGCCTTTTCGACGATAGCCGCGAAGAAGTGCACTTGAGGCGGAAGGCCAGGGTAGATCGTATAATGTAGGCTGGTCATGGATGGCACAGCAGCCAGAAAGCCGTCCGTGAAGAGTTCGACACCCATTCCTCTTATATCGGCAACGGCAGCGCGTGGAGGAGGATATGGCTCGCATTGCGGCTGACAAACCCTTGATCCGCTCCTTTTTTTGCGCGCCGCCTGTAGCCTATACAACGGACTAGTTAGTAGGTCAACGCCGCCTGCAACTCAGTGATCGCGACCGCACGTGTTGCGCGAACGCGCGCAGCCTCGTTCTTCAACGTCTTGACAGAAGTGTGCGTGTATTGGCCAGTCAGTTCAAGCCCAGTGTGGCCGAGCATGTCTCGGCGTGCGAATGGGTCTGCGCCCGCCGCCTGAAGTGTCGTCGCCCACGAGTGTCGGAAGTCCTTCACACAGGTCCGGCCATGCAATCCGGCCCTCCTCATGGTACGGATGTAAGTGCGCCGGATGTCCTGCGCCCAGATACCGCCCAGACGTTTCCAACCCCGCCGGGCCGCGCGGTGTTGTTGGGCCCGCGACCAAGTCCCGCCAGCAGCCGCAATGCGCTCCTGCTCGCCTGCCAGGAACGCCGTGAACATTCCGGTCAGTTCGTGCATACTTTGGCTGGCGATAGCAGGCGGGTGCTGTGACGTTCTATTCGGCATCAGGAACACCGGTCCCGCCGTGCGCGTGCCGATGGCCTGCCACAAGGCCGTCTGCATCTCTGGCGTCATCGGAACCGTTCGAACGGTG
>JBEKKG010000329.1:0-7861 GCA_050010835.1 Planctomycetota bacterium | reverse complement strand
AGACGCGCTTGGCCTGTTCCAAGAAGGGCGGGTAGAGGTAGCTCAGGTTCCAGTCGTGCTCCTTCCCGCAGGGCACGGTCGCGCCGAAGTCCACATCGAAACGCTTGCAACTCTTGTCTCGCCCCTGGGGTCCGACGTGCGGCGGGACTTCCAGGCCGCCGCAGCGGCTGCGCTGGGCCGGTAATGGAGCTGTCCCCCGAATAATTCCAGCAACGAACATAAGCGGCCATACGCCCGACGGAGTTTTTCGGGGGGACACCCGCGGAGGGACATGGAGGGACAGAACGGGGCGGGAAGCGCCTCGAACACTTCCCGCACACTTCCTGCACACGCCTGAGTTTCGATCTTCGCGGTCGCCGAACCGAACAAGTGCGTTGAGCTTGACGGTGTATGCGAAAGGAAGAGAGTTCGCAACCCGTTTCGCTTGTTCGGAGGCTGACGGCCACTTGACGCCGCTGTCGCGCATGACGATGAAACGCCACTCCTTTACTATGTGTGTTGTCCTTATCGCGCTGTCACATTGCGTGCCGCAACTCGTTGCCGAAGAGCGTCCCGCCGTGGGCGTGTGGAACTTCGACGGCAATCTGGCCGATACGTCCGGGCGCGGCAACGATGCCTTCGCGGCGTCGGCGTCCTTTGCGCCAGGACACAGCGGACAGGGCCTCCGCTGCGGCCAAGGCCGGGCGGTTGTGCCCGACAGCGCCGAATTGCGGCCGGCACCCGGACTTCGGATCGAATGCTGGGCCAAACTGGATGCCTTCGGCACAAGCTGGCAACCGTTGTTGATCAAGGAAGGCGCCTATCAGCTCCGCCTGGACCCGCCACAGGAAGGCAGCCGCTTCTCTTTCTTCCTGCATCTGGGTGGCTGGGAACCCCGGGTCAACTCGAAGATGCCGGTCAAACTTGGCGTGTGGTATCACCTGCTCGCCGGCTGGGACGGAAAGGTAATCTGGATTGACGTCAACGGCGAACGGGCGAGCGTGCCGCGATCCGGCACCCCGACGCCGTCGAACGAACTGCTGGAGCTGGGACTGTTCGAGGGTGTGCTGGATGAAGTGCGCATCGAGAACCCCGCCGCCAAGCCGTCCGGCGTCGCGCAGTGGCTCTTCGAGGGCAACCTCCGCGATTCGTCCGGGCACGGGTATCACCTTGCGGGAAAGGACGCCGAATTCGTGCCGGCCCCGGGCGGTCAGGCGCTTAAGTCCGGCCCCCAGGGAGTCCAGGCTGCAAGCAATCCCGATTTACAGCTTGCGCCGGGATTGCGCATTGATTGTTCCGTACGCTTTGACCAGCTTCCGGCGGCGGGCCGTTGCATCGCGATTAAGAATGGCGAATACCAGCTCCGCCTGAATCCGCAGAAGGAAGACGGATGCTTCGCCTTCTTCGTGAATCTCGACGGTTGGGAGCCGCGCGTGTGTTCCGAGCAGCCCGTCATGCCGGGGCAGTGGTATCGGCTGACGGCCAGTTGGGACGGCGTCGCCTTGATACTGGACGTAAACGGCCAGCGGAGCCGCGTCACACGGTCCGGACTGGCAAAGGCCACCGACAACCCCCTGGTCATCGGCGGCCTGGGTGGATTGATCGGCAATCTGAGAATTGAGAACCCCAGGCTCCCGACGTTACAGGTGCGTGGGACAAGACAGGAGCATGCAATTCTGATTGCCGGGCGTCCGGAAAAGCTGACGACGACCGTCCGCAACGCCGGTACGGGCACTGAGCAGGTGATCGTTCGGTTTGAGTTGCCGGCAGGCACACGCTGCCTTGGCCAGGCGCTCCACGAATTGGGCGCCATGCCGGCTGGGGCCGAGAAAACAATCGAATGGGGCGTCCAGGCCGACACCGCAATCATCGGGTCCGCAGAGATCCAAGTGCTCGCGGGCGGCACTTCCCTGGCAACGTCGCGGCATCCGCTGATCTTCTTCCCGAACGAGGATGGTCCGCCGGCGTCGCTGTCGGAAAAGCTGCCGCCGACTCCTGCCGAAGAGGGGAAGGCGGCGGCCTATTACATTGACAGCGCCGGAGGGAACAACGCGCACGCCGGCACGTCGCCGGATGCGCCCTGGAAGGACTTCACGAACATCAACGACCGACTTCTCGGACCGGGAGAGAGGCTTCTGCTCCGGCGCGGCAGCATCTTCAATCAGGAACTCAAGGTCTCGGCCCGTGGCACCGCGGACAACTGGGCGGAGATTGGGGCCTATGGCAGCGGCGCTCGTCCGATCATCCGCCGCAACTGGGACATTGACGACCGCTGCGCCCTGGTGCGGAATCCGAACTTCCTCCGCATCCGCAGTCTCGTCGTATGCCACGCCGCCAAAGGCCTGATCGTCAGTTACACGGAACCCGGGTATCGTGGGCTGGTGATTGAAGACTGCATCGCCCACCACATCGAAGGCCTTTATCGGTTCAACAGCCACGGCATTCCCGAATGGCGCGACCGCAAGGGTGCGCCGGGCGACGGGCTGAACCACTCGTCCGGAATCGCGATTTGTGGCGCAACGGCCAGGGACCTGGTGCTTCGGGACTGCGAGATGTTTCAGTGTTCCTCGGGATACTTCGTCCGCGGGGACGACGTAATCATCGAGCGCGTCTACTGCCACGACAACTACGTCCACAACACGTCGCCTCATCCGTTCGTGGTTGATGTCCGCCGTGCGATACTGCGGAACAGCATTTTTGACGCGTCGGGTTGGCACGCCAGCGCCGGCACGATGGGTATCATGCTCGGCGATCCCCAGGGCCTGATCATTCGCAACTGCTTCTTCCGCAACCAACCCGATTCGGGCAGTCACGACGAAGGCGGCGTTGATTTTGAGAACCGGGGAAACGGCTGCCTGATAGACCACTGTACTTTCGAGAACAACGCCGGGGCGGCAATCGAGGTTCTGGGGCTGAAGACGCCCCAAACCACGAATATCGAGATCCGCAGTTCGCGTTTCATCCAAAACAACACGGCGAAGAAACTGGGACCTGCGGAGATCTACATCTGGGGGCAAGTCCGCGACGCCTCCGTCTGTTGCAGCACGGGGACCGTTCTGGACAACGGCTATGTCCTCCTCCCCGGCATCGAGTTCTTCGTCAACGAGGCTCCCAAACTGGCGTCCTGGACCCTGCGCGGCAACAACCAATATGCGACCGTCGCGGAGCTCGAGCGCGCCATGCCCTATAACCGCCCGCCAGTGGTTCACGCCGGAGCCGACATACGGACGGACCAGCCCAGAGTCGCATTGGCTGGCAGCGTCCACGACGGCGACAAACCGGCAGGCAAACCACTGGCGATCGCCTGGGAGGTGCTTGAAGGCCCGGGCAGCGTCACGTTCGACGACGCCCGTGTTCCCGCGACGGCTGCCACATTCGATAAGCCCGGTGACTACATCCTGCGTCTCGTGGCTCACGACGGCGAACTGTGGCTCAGCGACAGGGTCGTGGTACACGTCTTGGCCGCAGGCACGTCAATCGCCGCAGCGTGGGAATTCAACAAGAACCTGGACAAAGAAGGCTGGACCGAGGTGCACCCTGGCACGCGTGTCCAGCAGTGGCCGAATCCGATCAAGGAATGGTCAACCACTTCACATCCGGTACAGATGGTTGCAGGCGGGTACTACGTTCTGGCGATCGAGGACAGCTCCGATGCCCACCTGCTTTCCGGCGACCACCTCGGTGTCGCTCTTACCGGTAAGGAGGCGATCACCATCCGGTTCCAGAACCACACGCCGGCGACGCAAATGCGTCTGAAGTTTACAACCGAAGCAGACTCCGTCTGGGATGACGTCAAGAGCAAAGCCTTTGCTGTCATAGCTAACGACAACGAGAGCCGGACCTACTCTCTGGATCTGTCCGCCGTCCCTGCGTGGAAGGGCAAGCTGCGGCAACTGCGGTTGGACTTGGCGACCGGCAACCCACTTACCGGAACGTGCCGGTTCGATTACATTTGGATCTGTTCCGTCGCAGCCCAGCCGTGACGACTGGCGGTTCCCGCGCCATCGTAACGGCATGTGGACCATTCTTCATGGGTGGGCCGCACCATGGACCGCCCTGGTCAGTACTCGCGCTTCTTGATTCCAGGCTCGGGCTGCGGATACATGCCGTCCGCGTCGGGCGTAACCGGCGCCGGGGAATCCTTGGTCAGCTTGTCCAGTCCGGGCGCGAACTCGTGGCCGCAGTTCAGCATCTGCTCGTAGGTCACCGTCTGGCCGATGTGCGCCGACATGCGTCCCATGCTGGTCACGACGCTGGCTTCGACTCCGCGCTTCACCTCGTTGTACGGCTTGTCATTGCGGATGGCGTCAATCAACTCATCCCACTCGTTCTGGTACGGATTGCTCGTATCCGTGGACTGCCAGGCGATCTTCTGCGGGTCTTCCACTTGGCCCTTGAAAATCGTGGACGGCGGGTCGCAGTCCCGGGAATTCGCAGCAATCGCGAGCCCCTTGGTGCCGTGCACGTAGCTGCTGTACTTGCCTTCGGCGCCTTCCATGCAGCGGCCGTCGTAGAAGATCTTCGTGCCATCGGGGAAAGTGTATTCGATCGCGTAACTGTCAAAGTTCTGGTCCACGAACGGGGTTTTGCCGTTAGTCTTGTAATGGCGTCCACCCAGGCCCATAGCCTTCACCGGCCAGGCGCCCTTCAGCCAGCTCAGATGGTCAAGGATGTGGATGTGGAAGTCGCTGAAGCAGCCGCCGCCGGCCCACAGAAACGCGTGGAAGCGCTGCACCTGATAGTCCAACTCGCTGACTCCCTGTGGCTTGGGCAGCGTGCCGAAGTGTCCAATTCGACCCGCCATGCGGTAGCCGCGCATGGCAATGACGTCGCCGAGTTCGCCGTCCTGAATGCGCTTCTGGAGTTCCTGCATGTTGCGCGCGTGGCGGGACATCAACCCGACGCCAACTTTCAGATTCTTGGCCACAGATTCCTCGGCCAGCTTGAGCATGCGGACGCTGCTCGGGCCATCCGCCGTCAGGGGCTTCTCCATAAAGACATTGAGCCCCTTCTGGACCGCGTATTGAAAGTGCACCCAGCGGAATGCCATGGGCGTGGCGAAAACCGCAACGTCGCCGGGCTTGAGGCAGTCCAGGGCTTGCTTGTAGGCGTCGAATCCAACAAAGCGATGGTCCTCGGGCACATCCATTTTTTCCTTGTCGGGAAATGCCTTGCTCAAAGCATTGAAGCTTCCCTTCAAGCGGTGCTCATAGGCATCTGCCATTGCCACGAGCTTGATTGGGCCGGGCTTGGTCGAAAGCGCGTCCTTCGCCGCGCCGCTGCCGCGGCCGCCACAGCCGACCAGAGCAACCTGGATCAGCGAACTGCCTGCGGCATAGGCGCGGGGCGCGATCATGCCGGCCAGCGCCGTGATGGCGGCAGCTTTGCCGCCGGCCTTGATGAAATCCCGTCTCGATGTGGTTTGGGGCTGTTTGCTGTTCATGAAACTCGGAGTCCTTTCGGTGATGGTGCCACGTCTCTTGCTATACCATAGCAGAGGCTGAATTCAAGAAAAACTAATTCCCTTGCGTGGCAGAAGAACATGAAGGACGCAAAGGCAGGTGTGAAAAGCAGTTCCGAGGACCCTGGGCGGCGCAAGATCGCACGCCGCCATGCCACGTCTTTGATCCGCTCGTCCGGCACCATGCTACCCGGGCAACTTCACAACGCCTGCGGTCGCAACCTGGCGCGGCCCCTCAATGCAGTAGACTCTTTCCTTGGGGTTGTAGGTCACCGCTGCGCCTGAAGAGAATTCGCTGTACAGCGTGTTGCCATCATCGCGGATTGTAAAATCCGTCATCTCGTCGAAACCCACGAATTCATTGAATTTGCAGGCCTTCATTTTCCACTCGATTTCTTGCGGGGTTGGGCCGTCTCTTGTCGCAGTGAAGAACGGACTGGAACCATAGAGGAACATGCGGCCATAAGCGTCATCTTGACATTCGGGTGTCCAGATGGCGTCATGAAAAACCAGATTCCACAATGGCACCGGAAACCCGATGGCCTCCGTGGCGCTTCCCCCGCCCTCGACCTGCACATCGGCTTTCTGGTGGGCAAGACCGTAACTGAAGTCGAGGTCCGGGATGGCGTACCACTTGGCATGCTCGCACGACTGCACAACCCTCTTGCCGCATTCGCGCACGGTGCGGAGACATTCCCGCTGGTAGTACACGGTCTCCGCCCGTGTCAGCGGATGCAAGGGGTTGAAGCATTCGTGGATGCGGCAGAAACAGTCGAGATAGGATGCATCTGGCTGGCAGAGATCGTAGATGGAGGGCGAGTTGTGGTACATGTACTGATCGCGCACGCCCTCCACAAAGTTCCGCTTTACGAATTTGAGCGATTCCGAGCTGCACATATGCGAGCAAAGGCCGCCGGCCCAGACATTCAGGAGGTTGGGTTTGCCGTTTTCCTTGAGCATGAACCGCGCCGGATCATAGGAAGGCGCATCGGCATAGATGTCAATGTACTGGTCGTGGAGGCCGAACAGCCAGCCCATTGCGCGGGCCGCTTCGCGGAACTGTTTCAACCCGGCGGCCCCGCCGGCAGCGGCGTTAGGCGGCAGCACTTCGGGGTGTACCGAGTCGTAACCAAAAGCGCCCCAACCGTCCACATGCACGACGCCTGTTTTCAGACCGGTGCGCTGTTGGAGCTGGGTGAGCCACGCAGTCTGGTCCGCAAACGTATTGCAGAAGTACGAAAGAGGTTTCATGCGGCGCATGGCCGTGCTGGTGTTCACCCACGCGGCGCCTCTGAGTGCCGCCACATTCGGGTTGAATCTGGCCTTGTCTTTCAAGGAAACAAAATACCCGAGGTCCTTCATGTACTGGCGATAGGTTTTGGCCTGCCGGACAAAGTCGAGCCCTTTTTCAAACGTGAAGCGCACGCGGCGCGTGTAGCGGAGATCGCCCAGACTGGGCAGCCAGTGAAAGAACGTGGCCGGCGCCTCTTTCTCCAGGTGGCTCATGGCGACATACAGGTCGAACGGCGTTTCGGCGATCGCCACCATGCCGCAACCACCGGTGATTGCGCCATGGAAAGCCATGTCCTGTTCGCTGTAGCCCTCGGGATGATGAAAACGGGACTTCATGGCGGCCGGCACAATCGCACCCTGGCCGATTGTCCATGTTGAAAACGTGCCGGGGTTCTTGGACAGGAGGAAATGGCGGGGAAAGAGGACGTCGCGGACCTTGGCCGGACCCCTGCCGACGAACCGCTCGACCTCCACTACCAGCGAACGGGCGTCCAGGAATGCGTGAATACCGATCCCGAGATCGCGCAGGAAAATGTAAGCGCCGGGCAGGCCATTGCGCGCCGGCCGAACTTCCTTGTCTTGGGAAGAAGCGAAGGCGTGTTGCGTGCGGCTCTTGTTGGCGTCTTCCAGTGTGACGTCCTGTGAAGACGATCGTGCCATCCGCCAGACCACGCCAGTGGCTTTTTCCGTGAGGGTCCAGGTCACATCGCGGGTATCCACATCCAGACGCAGAAAGCGATTCTCAAAGGACAGATTGTCTCCGGTACCGGACTTGGCTTTCACGGGAGCAGCTCTCCTTTCTTGCGGTTCACAATGGCCTGCAACATCCGCGGCATTCTGCGATATGGCCGCGGCATGCCGGAGATGCAGGCATGGACGATCAGCCCGATCACGGTTCCCAGCCAGACCACGGGGGGCACCAAGAACACAGAGAAGCTGTCCTCGGACCCGAGACCATCGCATACGCGGCCCCTCGCGCAGGCCTGATCCGAAGTGGGAAATAGGCGGGCACAATACCTCTACTGTAACCGTTTTTTCTAATTTTGCCTCTGAAATATGCCGATTCTTCTATCCAGGGGTGATGGAGGATGCCGCATGTCATTATTGGAGAGTCCGAAAGCACAGGCT
>JBEKKG010000328.1:0-7894 GCA_050010835.1 Planctomycetota bacterium | reverse complement strand
ACCGCGATTCGCGGCCACAACGGGCGCTATATCCTGGAGCTGTGGCGTCGTTGCAGCAATCGCACGCGGTTCGCACAGCAATACCCCACCGAATCGCACGGGCATGGTGCATAGTACCCGGCAACGGTACTGGCCCCGCCGCAATCGGCTACCTGCCGGCAGCGGCTAAAGCCATACATTTGGTTGAGCTTGAGGTCGGAGAGGCAGCGATGAGCAACGGCAATCAGCGTCCATGGTGGGTGAAGGAGCAACCGGCCACAGCGCCCGCGGCGCCACGGTTTCGGGGTGTGGCGTACTACCGCCACTCGGCACGGGACCGGCAGGAGAACTCCGTCGCCATCCAGCAAGAACTCGTCCAGAAATGGGCGAAAGAAAACGGTGTGGACATCGTCCACGATTTTGCTGACCGCGGAAAGTCCGGTCTGACCGCCGAGGGTCGCGACGCCTTTAACGACATGATGGAGAACTGGGTCAAGAAGCGGAAGGACTTCGAGTTTGTGCTGTGCCTGGATGTCAGCCGCTGGGGACGGTTTCAGGACATTGACCTGTCGGCAACCTACAGCGCCGAATGCAAACGCCACGGCAAGCAGGTCATCTACACCACACTGGGTATGCCCCGCCCCGACGACCCGCTATACCCAGTCTATGTGCAATTCGAACGCTTCCGCGCCGCGCAGTTCAGCAAGGAACTCAGCGTCAAGGTTTCCTATGGCTGCATCAAGATCGCCCAGCAAGGTTTCTGGGTCGGGGGCAGCCCGCCCTACGGCTACGACAGGTTGCTTCTTGACGAAGCTCGCAAGGCGGTGCATGTGCTACAGCATAGACAGAAGAAAGGCATCCAGAACCAGCGCGTCACCCTCACCCTGGGTCCCCAGGAGCAGGTCACTACAGTGCGCCGCATTTTCCACGAGTTCATAGATGCGCACCGCGACACCGGGCGAATCGCCGAGGGCCTGAACCGCGATGGCTTGCGCTCGGCGCGGGGAGGCCCCTGGAACGCAGGCAAGATCCACCGGATTCTGACCAACGTGATGTATGCCGGCACGCTGGTCTACAACAAGACCACCAAGAAGCTCAAGACGCCCACGCGCCGGAATCCGCGGTCCCAGTGGATCAGGACCGAAGGAGCCTTCGTCGCGCTGGTGGAACCAGCGGCCTTCAGCCGCGCGCAGGAGATTATGGCCGAGGTCGCGTTACGGTACACGCCCGAGGTGATGCTCCAGCATCTGGAGCGGCTGCATCGAGAGCACGGTTTTCTGCGACCATCCCTGCTGCGGGCAGACGAAGAGGCGCCGGCGGCGGCGACCTATGCCGCCCACTTTGCCTCCCTCGACGCCGCCTACCAGCAGGTGTTTCGCGCGGCTGTCCGCGGCGTGAGGACCAACGTGGAATCCCTCCTGCGCGGCTTGGTCGAAGACGTTGAGACCTACGAGGATTTCCTCGTCGTCAACCGGAAGTTCACCGTTCTAGTTCAACCTTCGGTGCCTGTATTACGCGGCTACAGCCAGTATTGGTACTTCCGCCCGGACGCGCGGGGGATCGTTGACATCACGCTGGGCGTGCCGGTCTCAGGCCCTGATGGCCCGCAGATTCTCGGCTACCTGGCCTTGCCCCGCCTGCTGGTCCGTGACCGCGGGATTCGTTTGTTCGGATCGTCCGAGACGAGGCTGGACATGTACGGCCACACCGGGCTCGAATTCATTCTCCAACTTGCGAGGTCATAATGGATACCGCACCGATCAGGCTGATGAAGGACCGCCGGCGCGAGATGATCCCCATTGACAAGATCAAGGTGATCAACTCCCGCACCCGCGACGAGGGGCAGCTCGCGCTCAATGTCCAGAGCATTGACGCCAATGGGCAGATTAAGGACATCCGCGTGAACGACAAGTTCCTCGCCAAGGACGGGGTTTATGAACTTATCTGCGGGGAAGGTCGTCTGATTGCCCAGCAGCGTCTGGGCAAGACCCACATCCGCGCCGAGGTGGTGACGTGTAGTCGCAAGCAGGCTTACCTGGAATCCCTGGTCGAGAACCTGGCCCGCAGCCGCCCTGGCAGCATGGACTTCGCACGAGAACTCAAGAGCCTCCACGATGAGGGGTGGGATTACGAGAAGATCGCCAGGATTGCCTGCCGCAGCCCGGAGTACATACGACAATACATCCGCCTGGTGGAGAATGGCGAAGAGCGGCTGATCCGAGGCGTGGAGCAAGAAGTGTTCCCCATATCCTTTGCCGTTCTGGTCGCCCAAGCCGACGACGTGAGCATCCAGGGCGTGCTCATGGATGCCTTTGACCAGGGGATCGTTAACAGCTCCAACTTTGCCAAGGCTCGCGCCATCATCACAGCGCGAATGGACGGCCACGGGCGCAAGAATGGCGCCGGCGGCCCCAACGAGTACACGGTCGCGGCGCTGACCAAGGACATTACCTCTGCTACGCAGGCCAAGGAGTCCTTTGTACGCGAGGCCCAAGCAAAAGAGTGCCGTCTCTTAACGCTTCTGGATGGGCTTGCAGCACTGTGGAAAAACAGTGACTTCATGCAGTTGATTCAGGCTGAACACCTGGACAAGCGGCCCGAGTTGACCGGCACCTACAACGTGGCTGCGGGCCAGCAGCCCCAGAGTCTGGAAAGGCGGCAACCCAATGGATGATTCCGAAGGACTGGACATACCTCTTACCCGTCTCCGCCCGCTGCGGGATCGGAAGGTCAGCAAACGAGAGTATGACCGCATTCTGGCCAGCATCAGGGCCGTCGGGCTCATCGAACCCTTGGTGGTGTATCCTGAGGGCAGCGATTATGTCATTCTCGACGGCGTGCAATGCTATCGGGCGCTACTGGAATTGGGGGTCGAGGTGGCGCCGTGCATCCTTGGCAAACAGCGTGAGGCGTTCACCGGCAACCGCATGGTCAATCGCGTCTCGCCGGTGCAGGAGCACCGGATGATCGAGAAGTCCCTGGGCGAAGTTGATGAGGCGAGCATCGCCGCCGCCTTGGGGATCGCCAGCCTTGCCCACCGACGCAAGAAAACGCTGCTCAAACAACTGCATTCGGATGTGGCCGCTGCGCTTGACCACGGAAAGATCAGTCGCGCCTGCGCCCGGGAGTTCACGCATGTGAAGCCGTTGCGCCAAAAGGAGATTCTCGATGCTATGGAGGGCTACAAGGACTACAGCATCGCTTTCGCGCAGACCCTGGTGGTCAAGACGCCGCCCCAACAGCGCGAAGCGCACCGACGCAAGAACAACCCGTGGGACAAGACCACGCAACGGAAGAACGATCTGCTTAAGAAGCTGGCGGATGCCAAGCAGAAGCACGGCTTCTACTCACGACTCTATAATCAGTACACCATCGACCTACTCCGCCTGGCCATCTACGCGCGATCACTACTCACCAACACCCGCGTCCGGGAGTACCTGGACCTCCATCACCCCGACGTTGTTACACGGTTCGAGGCGGTGATCGCTGACGCACGAGGGTAATGCCATGCCAAACAAGTGGACGCGCGAGCAAATCATCCGCCACATCCTGCAGTGTGAGGCAGAGGGGCTACCATTGACGGTCGGTGAGCCCGGCATCAGCCAGGCCCTTTATCAGGCGGGCACTAGAATCTTCGGTTCCTGGCGGAACGCCCTACAAGCCGCAGGCATTCCGCCAGAACGGGGCAACTGCGGAAAAAAGTGGCCTCCGGCGAAGATCCTCATGATCATCCGCAACCTCTCGCGGCGTCATCGCCCCCTGACCACAACCCAGCTTGAGCGCCGCTATGGCAACATGCTGTCGGCGGCGCGGCGGCTTTTCGGGTCCTGGTCCAAGGCGGTGTTGGCGGCCGGGGTTGATCCTATGAAACTTCAGCGTGTTGTCCCCTGGACTCGGGAACGGGTCATCGAAGCCATTTTGACCCGTGCCCTGCGCAATGAATCACTGGCCGCACGGGTCACGCGGCCCAGATCGCTGGTGGATGCGGGGCGGAGATTCTTCGGCAGTTGGGTCGCGGCGGTGAAGGCGGCGGGCCTGGACCCCAATGCGACTGTCCTTACACCGGCTTCCCCTCCAAGCCAAGCCGCAGCGATGGCTCCGGCTACTGACACTGAGTTCGTGCACAGGCCGCGGCAACCGTGGACCAGGGAGGTGGTCGTTGCCGCAATCCAAGCGCGGCTGCGACAGCAGAAGCCGTTGAACGCACGGGCGCTCCGCAGTGAGGATCGGGCTTTGTACAGTGCGGGCAAACGCCGCTTCAGCAATTGGAGCAACGCCTTGCTGGCGGCGGGTCTTAACCCCGACGACCATCAACGAACTGCCAGGCGCATGGGCCGATTCGAGATATCCGGCACACCTGATGGGCCAGCCCAAACTACTGGACAACCGCACCCAGATGCTGACCAAAGCCAAGGTCCTGTGTTTGCACACAAAACTGCTGGGCCTGTGGCTTGACGAGGCTGGCTTCAACGCTCTAGGTTCCCAGTGGCCCTGGGGCAGGGCCTCTGGGCCATCCTGGGTTGCTATAGGGCGGCTGGCGGATAGGTCTGTTCTTTCAGAGACCGGCATGGCCGGCGAGAAGGCTGCCGCTCCTGTGGCCGCTGGCACGGATTCCCGGCCCTGATTGTCTGGTAACGCGCTCTTTCTCGCAGCACCCCCGCAAACGACCGTACGTTTTCATACGCGGGCCTCTTTTCCCTCCAGGGCACAAGAATGCCGTTCCGGTGCCTTGAACCCCGCCAACACGAACAGGCGCAACGCTGCTTGGGGAAACGTCTCGCCCTCCAGCCGGTCGTGCGCTATAGTCTCGTACAGTTCCTGGGGAATCCGGCAGGCGATAGTTTTCAGACCGCGCCGGCCGCAGTTGGGTCTGGGGCCGCCTCTCATGGTTGGGGGCCTCCTGTGCTGACCAACGCGAGCACAGCAGCCTTGATGTGCGGGGGCAGCGTGGGCCAAGCGGCAGCCACTGCGGCCAAATCAGCGGGCAGCGGCGTAACGTCAGGCTTGAGATTCCGTAGTCCACTCTGTAGTCCATCGTTGGGCGGATTGGGGCATACGTCTGCGTAACACTGCGGTTTTGAATCGTGTGATTTACCTATGAAAACTGGTGTCGTGCGGTTGTCTGCGGACGACTGCGGTGATGGGGCAAGCTCCCTCTTAATCAGCGGGTCGAAGGTTCGAGTCCTTCAGGACGCACTTATCCAGAAACGACTTACAAGAATGCCTCATCCTCGATATTCCAGAATGGCTTGATTTTTGTTATTCCAAACGTTATTCCACGCAATGACATTTACCGCGCTTGGAAGGCGCACACGCATGATCAAAGTCTCAAAGTCCCGGCTGGCTGGACGCCCTGGTTTTGTTGCGCTCTGGCGCGATGAGAAAGGAAAAAATCCTGTCGGGGCATCACCAGTAAGGATGAAGTGCGGGCTGACGAGATCATTGCAGCCATGCAGCGCATCCTAAATACGCGAGAGCTCCTTGATCCGTCTCACCCAGACCACGCCACCATCACTCCTGTCGAAGCGTATCGGGCTGCCGGGAGGTGCGTAAAACGTATGAAAAAGCAGTTCAACGTGTCCGACACAGAGACGGCTTTTTGCCTTCTTGGCCCCCGTGCCTGGAGGTGTTCTGCCGTGACCTTCATGCATGGCGCTGGCTGCCTGCCCGGTCAAGTAGCCCGTTGGGTTGGCCACAGCATCCAGATTGGCGAGAAGCACTACCTGGGTGATGTTATGCGGAATGGGCTGGTCTTTGAGCCTGGCGTTGAAGACCCCAAGCCTGCCACCGAGACCTTCCTGGAAGCAAAGTCAGCAATGCGCAAGAAAAAGGCCGGGAAGATAAAATGAGGATGGAGAAGGCGCCACGAACTTCGAGGAGATCAGCCTGGGCACGAACCCCGGACATGCCGACAGTAAGCCAGTTTTTCGAGTACCGCTCTACCCCATGCTCTCATTCCCGGCGGTCTCCAGGATCCACAGCGCATCTGCCTGGTTATCATCCACAACACGCTGCTCAGCGCGCTTGTCTTTGCTGCGCTGCAGACGTAACATTAACTGCAGGATGATCGGCCCTCGGTCATCCACGGGATTTCGCACTATGACGACAACACAACCTACTGGCCACGGCGAGGAACTCGTCACCTTGCAGCAGTTGGCGGACGAGTTCGGGTGGGGCGCGCGGATGTTGATTGAGTACGCTCACGTTGGCAAGTTCAGCGCCAAACGTGTGGACGGCGTCTGGTACTCAACCCGCAGCGCGATCCGTGAGTTCACTCAGGCTGACGAGCAGAGCAGGAAGTCCCGGTCCGTCGTCGTCGCCAAGCACGCTGATCAGAAGAACGTGATCAAGAGACACTAGCCGGCCTTAGCGCCTCGGCGGCTGTGGGACAACTGCCTGACGAAGGGCCGCTCCAGTTGGGATCAGATTGCCACATTGGCGGCAGTGCGGCCGGAGTACTTTGAGTTCGAGCGCCACGGCCAATCGGAACGAACGGCAGAAGGAAAGAGTTTCTGGAACCCCAAGGTGGACAACCCCCAACACAGCCGCGCGCGCGTAAAGATCGACAAGAAGAAGCTGGCTGAAATTATCGAGGAACTGATGGCAGCGCCGCCGCGAGGCAAGGGCGGCGCGGTGAAGTGATGTTTTCCACCCGCCGGGTCGCCAAGCGGCTTGGGATCAGCATCGGCTCCGCCCACAGGGCGGCCAAGGCGTTCCAGAAGGCCCTGCCGAAAACATGTTAGAAGTTCCCTCTGGCCATCGCCTCCGAAGCCGGGATGAGCGTCCGGGAGCTGTTCGAGTGGCTGGGTCTCGCCGGGAGAAAAGGAACTAACTATTTTCCCCGCACGTCGAGGCAGACCAAGGTCCCTTTCTCGTTCCGGGCGTAAATGCGGCCATCGCAAAGCACGGGACTATTCCAACAGGGGGCTGCCAAGGATGTCTTCGCGCGCGCGAGTTCGGTGTAGGCGGTGGGAGACGCCTCCGCCAGAATCAGATCGCCGGCGCGGGACAGGACGATCAACTTCCCGTCCGCAACCATGAGGCCCCCGCTGCCCACATCCTTCTGGGTCCAGCGGACAGCGCCGTCCTTGACGCTCATACAGACAAGGTCGGCCTTCATCCAGCCTGTTTCGAAGAGCGCGTAGAGGGAGTCGCCAAACAACACGGGATTGGCCCAGTGGCAGGCCGATTTTTTCCTCCATAGCACTTCGGCGTTGGCCCCGCTGACGCTGACCAGGGCGCAGCCAACGCCATAGCCCGAGTTGACGAAGATCGTGTCTCCCGCGATTATTGGGTCGGCGCAGTTGCAGTTGTCCCGGGTCTTCCACTCGTAAGCAGCGATTTTCTGCCCGCTGGCCATGTCCACCACAGTCAACTGGGTGGTGGCGAATAGGGCCACGCAACGCCGGCCCCCAAGCGAACATGGCACTGGCGAGGAGTAACTTGAATCCCCGTCGCTCTTCCAGACCGCCTTGCCTGTCTTCTTGTCCAATGCCAGTCCAGACGTTCCCAGGTTCAGGAGCAGCAATTCGCCTTGGAGAACCGGGGAACTGGAGAATCCGTGCATCGGCATGACCAGGTTCAGTTCCTTTTGAAGGTTCCTTTTCCAGAGCACTTGCCCAGAAACCGCGTCGAGGCAGAGGGCCTGGCCGTCCGCGCTCAGGGTGTAAACGGCCTTGCCGTCTACCGCTGGTGTCGCACGCGGCCCGCTTCCGTTGTCTGCCCGCGCGGCCAGATAGGAGCGTTTCCAGACCGTCTCTCCGGTATCGGCGTTCAGACAGAAGATGGTATCCTGGTTTGCCGTCCATCCCATGCTGTAGACCTTGCCGGCAAGGACCGCCACAGAGGAGTGGCCAAGCCCCAGTTCGACCTTCCAGAGTTGTTTGAGACCTTCCTGGGGCCAAGTGGTGAGCCA